>JAADCY010000084.1 GCA_013154205.1 Thermoproteota archaeon
ACAGCTACCCTGTCCTAGTCAGGCAGACCAATACCTATATGCTCCCCGGAGACGCTAAGCCCGAGGAATTGTTCGAGGACGTGAAGCACGGGGTATATATCAGGGGTAGAGGTGCTCTCGGCGGAGAAGTCAATCCTGCCATGGGGACATTCACCTTCATAGCAGGGCCTAGCTACATGATAGAGAACGGAGAAGTCAAGGGCATGGTTAGAGGAGTAATGCTCTCAGGAATGATCCTTGAGACTCTTAAGAACGTTGACATGGTTGCCAACGACCTCAAAGTAAGAACTTCTGTTTTCGGAGGATGCGGTAAGGGAGGCCAGATGGTACGAGTAGGAGATGGCGGGCCCCACGTACGTGTATCTCGTATCACAATAGGAGGAGGGAGGTGATCAGAGTGAGGGATATACTCCTAGATCTAGCGAAGCGCTTCATGGATAAACTCCTCGAGAAAGGAGCTAGTGAAGCAGAGTTCTTCGGGACATGGGCGAAAGTACGCACGGCCGAGATATCTGATGGTAAGATAAAGAGGATCAGTGTGTCGGATGCAGGCAAATACGGTATTAGAGTGGCTGTTGGCAGACGTGTAGCCAGTATAGGCTTAAGCGATCTATCGCCGGATATCGATAAACTAGCGGAGACTCTTGTAAAGATCGCACGTAACGCTCCAGAGGACAAGGACTTCCCAGGCTTCGCCACGAACTATTCACGCGGCGTACTGTCCAACACCTTTGACGACAGCATAGCGTCCCTGGAGCCCGACGGCATGGCTGGTCTGGTCAAGAACATGTTCAGCACAGCAGTGGATGCCGGGAGGAGCGCCGGTGCCGACGAGACCATCGTTACACAGGGAGGACTACAGGTTATCGATGGGGGAAAACTCGTTGTCAATAGCTTCGGCGAACACTTGTACGAAGAGAATACTTTGCTTACCGCGTGGCTGGAGATAAAGAGTAGAAAGGATGGCGGTGAATCAACGTTCTTCCTAGAATATGGTTCGAGGAAACTAGACATCGATGAGATCCTCAGGGAGACTGTGGAGTCTGCCAAGCTATCCACGAAGTTTATCGGCGGCAAACCAGTAGAGTCCGGCAAATACGAGGTTCTCCTATATCCGCATGTCACAGCGAAATTCCTAGAGACAGTATTAGCACCAGCATTCTCGGCTCTACACGTACAGCGTGATAGAAGCCCGTTAAAGGGTAAGATCGACAAACAGGTTCTAAGCGAGAACATTAGCATTCTCGACGATCCATCGCTGGACTGGGGAGTAGGTTCATGTAGCTTCGACGACGAAGGAATACCGACCTCGAGGAAATACGTTGTGAACAAAGGCGTTCTCGAAACATATCTGTACGACCACTACACGGCTAGGCGTGAAAACAAGTACTCCACAGGCAACGGCTTCAGAAGATCAGTATCTAGCCCGCCTTCACCAGGCTTCACCAACATGTACATGGAGGGCAGAGATACTGCGAAATGGGATGAACTAGTATCCGAGATAAAGAAGGGTATCGTCGTGTATGGGGTAATAGGTTATTGGACTAGCAACTTCGTAAATGGAGGAGCACAGGCTACGGTAACACATGGATTGCTCGTGGAAAACGGCGAGGTTAAGGCGCCTGTGAAAGGAATAGTGATAGGCGGAAACATCTATGAGTGGCTAGGTAAGGATCTGGCTGGCGTCGGCGACAAGGTTGTACCTCTTGGAGACGTCTATGCTCCAGCGGTACTGATAAGAAATGTTGATGTAGCTGGAAAGTAGAATGTATGCTAGTAGCGGACCTCATAGGTTATAGTTGGATCAAGTATTTTTCTCCCATCCTCAGTCTCGAGAACCAGGTATCCTAGGTCATTAACATCTACAGCGACGCCCTGTAGGACTCCTTCACGTGTCTTAGCTGTCACGACCTTGTTGAGCGTGTCTAGGTATTCGAGATACTGTTCTCTAAGCTTCTCGGGTTCCTCGGCGAGTTTCTTAGCCCTCGATATCCATCCTATCATCATTGATAACAACTTATTCCTTGGAGTCATTCCCCTGATCTGCTTTATGGATACTGCTGTCTCTAGGGGTGGTTCATTATTGACGTTCATACCTATACCGATATAGATGATCATCTTATTCCTAAAGGCTTCGGCCTCTATCAGTATTCCCGCTAATTTCTTACCGTTCACAACGATATCATTAGGCCACTTGATCCTTGCATTGATATCTAGGCTCGTCCTGAGTATCCTCGTCAGGATGACCGGTACTATAATAGGCATCAGTGCTGCGGTCTCGGCATTAGTGCTTATCTTGAATGTCACCCATAGGCCTCCGAGACCTGTTTTCCACTCCTTGCCATGTCTTCCTCTACCCATGAACATGTATTCTGCGACCACTATGCTCCATGGACCAAGGCCTCTCGCGGCCTCCTGTGTTGAGCCTAGGATTGGCTCGTGTACTAGCTCCCATCCCCATGGTTTAAGCTTGGACGGTATGTCTGCCGGGTTCCACACTATGTGGTTGTTGTCCATTGTTATCAAGTAGTTCTTTGAGAGCTCATGTATGGCTTCTGTGAGCATATTCTCCCTAACGCCTATTTCCCATGCGAGGTCTCTGACTAGCCATTCATTGTTCTTGATCAGCTTGTATAGTGCTAGGATCTTGACAGCTGTCTTTAGATCTATCACTCCATGTCACCTGGTCCTGATCCTATTAATGGTTTCGCCTAGGCCCATAATATATGGTAGGTTCGGGAAATATGTTCTGAGGAGCTCATATAAATTAATAGTGTTACGTGCACCACTATGTGATGAATCAATATCAACTATTCCAGATGCCCAGAGCTTAGACAATAGTCTCAATAAGAGACTCCTCTTCTCCTCCATCTCCATAGCCGCAATATATTCCTGTGGGAAGTACATGCGGTGCCAATAGGGTGTCATAGACATGAGCTTCATTATAACTTCTTTATCTTCTTTGATCACAGGGCATGCACCGCTAACACCATACTCTACTCTCGCGAAGACGAATTTCAGCTCATTACTAATGATGTACTTGACCTGTTTCGGTACGTAGGGGAAGCTACGGCAGATCAGAGGCTTATAGATGTTCTGAATCATACATAGATTGTCTTCTCTTAGGAATGGGCATTTACCATCTATAAGCTCCATTACATATGATAATGCTATATCTCTCCCGGTCCTTCTATCGAAAACCCTGTATCCAGGCCTCGACTTATACTTCACGCCGAGGCGCCGGGCTAGAGCCCTCAATATATAGTCTTCGTGCGGGAGAATCGATATTGGTGAAGCCCTACAGCATAATCCACAGAGAGTGCACCTGAATGTTCTCAAATCGTTACCGCCTGCTTACTGGTTAGGCTGTAACATAGTATCCGGGCAGTTTCTCCCGGTAGAGCATCTGTACTCTTCTAACACCATCGATCTCATCGATTATCTTTGCAACAGGCGGCGGTACTAGTTTTCTCCACTGATCATTCCCTTCAGCCATCAGTTTCCTGACGACCGTTCCCCTATAGTTATCCCGCTGCAGGATCTCAGGTGTTATCACGTTATATCCCTCCTCAATGAATATCCTCTGTATGATCGGGTTAAGTGTTATGACATGTGTGAATGGCGGCGAGTAGAGCTTGACATAATGTACTGCTACCTTGCTCACCTCCATTGTCGGCAGGGTCACCGTTACGAGCTTGTCTAGGGGGAGACCGGCCCATCTAAGCGTCTCTCTGATCATTAGTAGCCTCTCTCCCGCAGTGAAAGGGTTTTCAGGAGTATGGCTCTGACTCGCCATACCGATTACAATGATTACTTCTTCGAACCTCTTATAGCAGTACTTGATAGCGTTAAAGTGGCCGTAGTGGAGCGGCTGGAACCTCGCTATCATCATACACCTATCATCAGGGCCTAGCAAATCCAGCACCCAACAATTAATTTAGGGCTCAAGACCCTATTCTTGTCTTGAATCTATGTTTTATAGAGAATATAACGTTGTTTGGAAAGGGTGCAGGAATTGGATGTGTTCAAGATCAATGAGCCGTTAAGCCTCTTGATAGGCGGCTTCGTGATCATGCTTGTGTTCGGGTCTAGATATCTTGTACAGGGTAATCTCTATGATTTCTTAATAGTGGGTGCTGCGGCCTTCCTTGCAAGTATTCCGCACGAGATAGCGCATAAGACCGCTGCTATAAGGCTTGGATGTTATGCAAGGTACGTTTTGTCGCCTACAGGACTACTTATCACGCTTATAACCGCTATTCCATATATCCCGGTCAAATTCATAATGCCAGGTTATGTTGTCGTCTCTAGCCCCTATTATGAGCCCGAGATAAATAAGAGGGTGAACGGTGTTGTCAGCATGGTTGGACCGCTCGTGAATATTGGTATCGGCGTCCTCAGCCTCATCATATACTATTTGGTTCTCCCAAGACTTATCATTATGTATGGTATAACATCGTGGATACTATCGCTGGCATTATTCCTGGTAATCAGTATAATAATTAATGGATGGGTAGCGATCTTCAACCTCCTGCCCGTGCCACCGCTTGATGGCAGCAAGATAATATCGTGGAAACCACTCATATGGGTAATAATGATCGTTACGGCCGGCGTAATACTATATATCGGGAACGTGTACCTTTAAGTATCCCTCCATTATATTTGGGGAGAGATGGTGGTTGAGAAGGATGTCCTTGCAAAACCATATGTTGTTCTCTCAATCATGGCTGTGTTCTTCTTCCTAGCACTAAATCTCCCCCGGATCTTCCACCCTGTCCCAATGAATAGTGTTGAAACAATAGTATTCCCTAATGTCAGTGTATCGGCCAAGTATTTGGGGGACAGTATTAGGCTCAACATTACTAATAACATGAATATATCAGTGACAATAGTCTCAATTGTTGCTCCAGGAGAGAAAATAAATGTTGAGCGAATCCTGTCTCCGGGCAACTATACGCTTGTTTATATACCATCCAATACCACGTGTAAGCCTGGAATTGGCTATGTTGTAGTAGCTATTGGAAACCGTAAATATAATGTATTGTTCCCATTCGTCTGTGGAAAGACCTGATTATCGTTGTTCTTCCTATATTGTTTCCTCACCAGGCTCTTCCACATCCACGTCGATGTCCTTACCAGTCTCCCCCTCTTCTTCTCCGCTCTTACCTGTCTCCTCTACTTCTTTGGCTTCCTCTAGTATGATCTCTTCTTCGATGACCTTGCCGAGCTTGTAGAACTTATACACTGTGATTACATATATGATGAGCCCCATGATGAATACTAATAATCCCACGATTGTGAGCGGGGCTGAGATCGACATGAACGTAGTGAATACTTCTTTTAGTGTAACAGTTGTTTTGGCGGCAAATACTGCTGCGTAGTGTTTTAGACTTGATACGGTGAACCATATGGCTGGTAATTGCAGTATATTGAAGAATCCGAGCGCTATGAATAGCATTGCGAGGTACTTGGGCATTACTTGCTCGGTGTCTATGCTGAGCCTCTTAAACCCTATTGACTCTATGAATAACCCGATCGCTATCAGTAGTGGTGATATGTAATTTAGTACTGAGCCTGACTGGCTGGCTACTTCTTCTAAGTAATGAGCGAGTGCCGGGCCGCTCAGTGTCGCGTTGAGGCTTGGGCTTGTAGTATTGGTGAATAATTCCTTCCATGGAGCCTCGATCTTAGGAGCTATTAGTCCTTGAACTATTGAGAGTATGAAGCCTACGAATACTATGAAGCTTCCGATGGCGGCTAGAAGATATGCTTTGCTCCTACCCCATTTCTTGTCTAGTAGGTACCATGAGATCCCTGTTAGGAATGCTCCTATGAACTGTACGAGCGGTATTATCCTGATAATGTATCCTAGCATGAATATTTTACGTAAACTCGAAGGAAATTCTTTTAATTCTGGACGATGCTCCACCCTTTACACCACTTATATAATGTTCGAGCTTTGATATTATTTC
>JAADCY010000053.1 GCA_013154205.1 Thermoproteota archaeon
TGGTTTCGGTAAGTAAGCCTTACTATCCGAGATTGAGTATATCCTTCACCTACATATTCGACAGGGTGAAGGTGAAGCGCAAGTTCATCAGGGAGGAAGGCGGATTCGAAATGTTCTGAGCCATTTCCATTCTTTCGAACTTGCATAGAGGGGCTTCGGTTTTTAAAATTCTCAAATGCCTGAGTTATTAAGAAACGGATTGTTATTGGTTTTAGTGCTTTCGGTTAAATAATTGAGGGTAAGAAATTTTAAAATTCTTAAACTAGTCTGATTTTCGGGAGAAATCATCCTGTAAAGCCCACTGGACCGTGGAATTTAATACGATATTTTTTGAATCCCGCGCGGGTATTGAAAATGGAAATTATTCGCTATAAAATTTGAGCTATGATAATTACCATTTACATTAGTGCAGTTTTTACTGTAAATTCGGCGGCCGATACAAGCGACGCCAATTTGGGGGATGGGATTTGTGCGACCAGTACGGGGGAGTGTACCCTCAGGGCTGCTGTGGAAGAGGCGAATAGTCTGGACGGTGTGGACACCATTTATTTCGCTGTTCCTTCTGTGAGCCTCAATGATTTGCTCTATATAGATGATTCCCTCTACATACTGGGAAGGTCCACTGTGGATTCCATATTCTGCACCAGCTTCACGGGGGACTGCCTGCATTCGAAGGATTATCTCTATCTAAGGCGCCTGTACATTAGATCTTTGAAGACATCAGTCGCTTCCTATAGTCATCTGGAGGCTGTAAGCGTTTCCGTCGATGCCGACACGTTCGGAATTTATTCGTCCTTAGGGAAGCTGGAAGTAAGGAATTCCAATATCCTATCTGATGAATGGGGGATAGTTTCATTCCATGACACCTTTGTCGTTATTCGAAATACTACCTTCGATACGGGAGGAGAAGGATTCCAGTACTACACGGATTCGGAATTGGCTCCAGATTCCATCATCAACAACACTTTCTATTCCGACAATGTCTGTATGACTGTGCAGACCAATGGAAAGAATATCCTGATCCGAAATAACGAACTTCATTGCGTTAGAGGAGGCCTCCAATTCTTCGACGAACCCACCAATGCGGTTATCCCTGAATCTTTATTCGTGGATTCTAACGATGTCTACATTTACGGTTACAGGGCAGAGGCCATAAGGGTGGAGAGATGCGTGGGATGCGGCGTGGGAAGAAACAGGCTCCTTGGGACGGATACCGCCGGAGTGTTTATATACCTGGTGGGTGTTAAAAATTCCACCATCTGGAACAATACCAACCTAGATGGTACCACTTATACTAACGCTGGATCCTATGCCTTTATAATCCTGGAGAACTCCGATTCCAATACGATTCGAAACAACAGGTGGGACTTCTCGACAATAAAGGATTCCACGAGCGGTATCCAGTTGATGGCAGGAAGCGATTTCAATACTATAGACTCCAACTATGTGGCCAACCTGGCATGGGGTGGATTGGTCATATATGACAGCAGTTCCTACAACGAGTTCTATATGGATTCTGTCGTGAACACTGCGGGTATCCAGTTGAGGCGTCATTGGAGGGGCAGGTATGCATTTCCATTTACTATAGACACCACCTATAATGGATTGGTTGGGAAGGGTAATCTCTTTAAGAAAGTGTATTCCAGCGGTCATTACAATGCTATGATTGTGGTGGGCATGGATTCGACCGTGATAGATTCTTCCGAAATGGTCACCCTGGATCTGTGGGGAAATGCTATCAGTAATGCTGGATCGGAACTCTATGTTTACAACAGCTTGATAAGGGGAATTTCTACAGCCGCCGATACCGGGGGTTACGGGATTTCGCTCGAATACTTCTATGGGGAAAATGCAACGGCTGCTGGATATGCGGATGATTCGTTGTTTACCATTACCGTGGAAAATACGGAGTTTAGAGATCTAGGTTTTGCCTTTCGTGTAATGGATATAGATACCTCATACATAAAGCTCGATACCCTCTTCGATGACAACAATAATACCCTCACTGGTTACACCTATAGCTACTATGGGGACTACTACTTGCCTGTAATAGTGCAGTCCCTCGACCTCAGCTGTAATCCGAGCGTGGTTGCTATTGATTCTGTTAAGCTGGAAGATATTTGGGGGTTTTATGTGCTTTTAGATAAGATAAATACGGAAGATGCCCTGTGGTCGTTCCACTGGGAACCCGTGTCCACTGTGTACTATGATTCGTTGCACATGTGGTACCCTGCTAAAGTGCTTTACTATGACGATGTAGGAAACATTGGGACCCCCAATCCATATGTTGTGAGATTTTATGGAGAAAACGGCACAGACCTAACCTTTGCTCCTATCAGGATCGAGCGCGGTCTCGTCAACTACACCGATCCATGTCCCGTTGCTGGTCCCGTAATCAATCAAACCGTTTATCCAAAGACAGTTGACAACAGATGGCTGGTGTTGAAGTTCAGGTACGATCCAGCGGTTTTACCTGTTGACATAGGGGAGGATGCGGGCAGGTACGTGCTGAGGGTTGGAGTGATGCAGATACCTGTTGCTGAGGGTGAGGAAGTGGGGATATACAGCACTTCTGGGCGACTGATAAGGAAGGTGAGGGTCAGCGGGGACAGGAAGATAGATCTTGCGCCTGGAGTGTACTTCATAAAGACCAGAGAAAAGACCTACAGAGTGCCTGTGTTTTAATTGATTTGGGGGAGGTGGCTTATGCCTATTCTTCATTTGCATAAGAAATTCAGGTACAGGGGAAAAATAATAAGGAGGGAAGTGATCGGACGAGAGGCACTTATATAAAAACATGCTAAAATGAAGGGTCATCGGGCAGGATGACCTAATGTGCTGAGCACGAGAGATATAAAATAGTGGAGTTATTGCTTGAAAAAATTAGTCGGCGGGATTAAAATTTTAATATGTTGGCGATAATATTGAACGCAATCTTCGTGGTTAATTCCACAGCAGATGCGAACGATCTGAATCCAGGAGATGGAGAGTGTAATGCTTCTACCACTACGACTGAGTGTACATTCAGGGCAGCTATTGAGGAAGCCAATGATAATGACAAGACGTCTATCATAGATACCATCGTATTTGCTATTTCGGATCCAGTTGTGATTTCCAGCGCGCTGGGTCAGATAGATATTAGATCCACCGTACTCATATTTGGCGATTCCGTAAATAACAATACGATAGATTGTAGCGCCCTCACTGGATATTGTATTGGAATGTACAATAGCAATAATGTGGATTCCACGATAATCGAGAACCTGACCATCGTAGCGGGTGGAACTGCGATCGATATGTACGACAGTTATCCACTCAGACTCACCAATGTAATAATAGACGCCGATCAGATTGCCCTGCAGCTCGGTGGAAGTACTATTAGTCCCTATGCTAATATAGTGAATTCCCAGCTGTCTTCTTCCACTGATAAGGCCATAGCTGTCTATTATGGTACTGCTACGATAGAGGGTTCCAATATCACTTCCGATGGTGCCAGTGCCATCTACGTTTCCTCTTCGAACAATACTGCTCACCTGATCATAAGGAATTCAACGGTGATTTCCAATGCTTCTCATGGAATAGAAGTCAACAGGGATGACAACCTCATCGTTAATGCGAATACTATCACTGCTGTGAGTAATGGCATCAAGTATTATGACGATGGAGTCCTCTCTCCAGATTCCATAGCAGGTAATACCATAACTTCTACGGCTGATAAATGTATATCTTTGAGCTACAATGGAACAGGCACTTATATCAAGCAGAATAATCTTGTCTGTCTTGCTGGAGGCATAGAGGTCGTTAACAACGATCCTGCGCAGGGAATTCCTTCGATTGTGATCGATAGCAATATTATTACTGTCACTGGCCGCAATCTCGATTATGGCGCTATCAATATCGACGGTTGTAATGGCTGTACTGTGAGTAACAATATTTACACTGCCACTGACACAGCTGGCTATTTCATACTGTTGAAGAATGTGAACAGCTCCACGATCGAGTATAACAAAAATGACAACGATGCTGGCAGGAATTTTCTGATAAGCCTCGAGAATTCGGCTAATAACACGATTCAGTATAATAGATGGTCATTTACCAGTTTAAAGGATTCCACTGCCGGAATCAAGTTGGCAGCGGGGAGCAATAATAATTCCCTGACGAATAACTATATAAGCAATGTTCTGTGGGCTGGAATCGTGGTGTATGATAGTAGCTCCAATAATACTTTCTCGAACGACTCTCTCATTCAAACTGCCGGGATCCAGCTCAGACCTGTTGGCGATGGAAGGTACGACTTCCCCTATAGCCTCGAGGGTATAACATACGACGGAGCTGTGGCAATCAATAACACCTTCGATAATGAGTATGTGGAGAGTTTCCACCATGCCGTAAGTGTGATAGGCATGGATAGCACCACTATCACCAATTCTTATCTCAAGACCACAGATACTAACGGTTTTGCCCTTGTTAATGCAGGATCCAAAGTGGTCGTAGATGGAAGCACTCTGGAGGGGGCTGGTGCTGGATATGCTGTCTCGTTGGAGTACTATTATGCCACCTATGCCACGGCAGATGACTATGCTAACGATGTCCTCTTTACCATCGGTATAACGAATACCGAGTTCACGAATGTGGATGCTGCCATAAGGGTGGTGGACATGGATACCTCTTATATAAAACTCGACACCCTCTTCGACGACAATGGCAATATTAACAATACGATAAGTGGTTCCTATGGAGCTTACCTGCTGCCCGTCGTTGTCCAGACCCTTGACCTCAGCTGTTCGCCCTCTGTTCTGAATATAGACACCGTAAAGCTGGGTAATGCTCTGGGATATCAGATATTCAACAAGGTAAATACAGCCGATGCCCTGTGGTCCCTCCACTGGGAGGATGATCCTTCTGTGGATTATAATAAACTCTGGCAGTGGTACCTTACCAGGGTCCTTTACTATGATCCCAACAATGGAAATAGCTTGACTACCACCAATGACCATACAGTATTGCTCTATGGAGCCAACGGCACGGTTTTGGATTATTCCATACCCGTGGAGCGCGGTCTCGTCAATTACACCGATCCATGTCCCGTTGCTGGCCCTGCGGTTAAGCAGACCGTTTATCCAAAGACGGTTGACAACAGGTGGCTGGTGTTGAAGGTGCAGTACGATCCTGATCTGCTGCCTGTGGAGATAGGGGAAGATGCGGGCAGGTACGTGCTGAGGGTTGGAGTGATGCAGATACCTGTTGTTGAGGGTGAGGAAGTGGGGATATACAGCACTTCTGGGCGACTGATAAGGAAGGTGAGGGTCAGCGGGGACAGGAAGATAGACCTTGCGCCTGGAGTGTACTTCATAAAGACCAAAGAAAAGACCTACAGAGTGCCTGTGTTCTGATGCTGGGGGGATCTCCCCCCTTCCCTTAACTTTTTCGGTTTTTTGGATCATAGAAGCCATGAGCATCGCTCCGGTGGTGGGAGGCTCCATAGTCATTCCCCATCTGCGCAGGGCCTGTGGAATCCTGGAAGATCTGTATTCGGGGAAACAGGCTTAAAATTTAACCGATGGCAGTGCCCAAGGAAGTAATCAAGAGATACAATGAACTGGTGGATTTGCTCAACAAGTACGACTACTATTACTACGTCCTCGACCAGCCCCTCGTCTCCGACGCCGAATACGATGAGCTCAAGAGGGAGCTGGAGGAGATCGAAAGGAAGTATCCCGAAATCATCCGCCCCGATTCCCCCACCCAGAGGGTCGGAGGTAAGGTGGCAGAGGGGTTCAAGGAGGCCCCCCATCGCGTTCCCATGCTCTCTTTGGAGAATGCGATGAACGAAAACGAGTTGAGGCAGTGGCTGAAGAAGATAAAGGACCAGTTCCCCGAAGCCGAATTCTGCGCCGAGCCCAAATTCGACGG
>JAADCY010000133.1 GCA_013154205.1 Thermoproteota archaeon
CTCCCAGGAAGATACTTGTTTCTCTTGCAGCTACGGGCATGTTGCTAGTGTTGGCTATGAATACGCTTCTCTCTACTAGGGGTTTGCCTGTCCTGGGATCAACTAGTTTGCGGAAGCTGTGGAGGGCGTCGGCCATCTCGTTTCCTCTTTCACCGCATCCAACATAGATTGCTATGTCTACGTGGCTCCACTTGGTCAGCTGTTGTAAAGTAACAGTTTTACCGGTACCGAATCCTCCGGGTATGGCTGCTTTTCCACCCTTTGCTAGCGGGAAGAAGAAATCTATGACTCTCTGCCCCGTGATCAGTGGTTCGGTAGGCTCGAGTTTCTCCCGGTATGGTCTAGGCTTTCTAACGGGCCATTTCTGAAGCATTGTTACATCCTTACCATTAATCCTCGCTATGGGCTCTGTGATCGTATAGTCTCCTTCAGTCACGATATCCTCGATCACGCCATGCATGTCGGGTGGGACCATGACGTAATGCCTAACAGTCTCGGTTTCCTGGACGTAGCCGAGATAATCGTTCGGCCCTACTTTATCTCCTTTCTTAACAAGTGGTATGAAGTGCCATTTCTTATCTCTTGGAAGCGGCGCGGCTTTCACTCCTTTCTTAATGAAAAATCCTACGAGCTTCTCGAGCACAGGGAGAGGTCTTTGAATGCCATCATAAATAGAGCCTATGAGGCCGGGCCCTAGCTCTGCAGCGAGGGGATAGCCAGTCCCTACAACTTCGTCGCCGACTTTCAGGCCTGTAGTATCCTCATATACCTGTATGATCGCCTTATCGCCTTCGACACCGATAATCTCTCCTATAAGCCTATCAGGCCCTACTTCGACTACCTCGTATACTTTAGACCCCCTCATATTCTCGGCTATCACGAGGGGGCCTGAAACCCTGTATACGTGTCCTCTCACAATCATATATGATCACGCCTTAAGCATATGTGTAAGCATTAACATGTGTGGAATACAGCCGTGCTTAAAAACTATATAGATATTTTGAGTCCTATGTATTTTCTTATCATTTCCTCATAGTACTTCTTTGGATCAATTTCTGCAAGTATCTTTGGTGATTCCACAGTTATGAATAATATATTGCTATACCTTTCCTTGAATTCATCAATCGTTTTACCGCATTTGTCTGTTGTTGTGCGTGACAATATGATCACTCCGTACTCACTATGTTTTTTCGAAATGATCTCTTCGACATCATCGCATTTCCCGGTAAATTCTAGATAATCAGCCCCCGCGGCAGCACCGATTAGGCATAGGAAGGGATCACCGATAACAAGTACTTTTTTCTCTCTAGGAGCAGTCATAATAACCACCATTTATCGATAATTTCTTTTAGCTCTGATACCAGGGTTCCAGCCTCTATAGCTGCTAGTACGGCGCGAACCAGCAAAGATTCACCTATAAGTAATACATAGATTTTAGCAGCTGCATCGCCGGGAGTAGTCGTAGTTGTTTCCGCCGCTATATATGAAACATACAGCACAATTGCCAAGTCGAACGGTATAATGGAGCGATCCAGTCTCTTCATATCGTTCAGTATTTCTGCGAAGCCGTTGACTATGGGGTTTAAAGATCTTGTTATCGTTATTAGGTTGTCCATGTCTTTAGCTGAGGAGCAAGCGTTGGTGAATTCGTCTCTAGTGACGGTATATAGTGATGGTAGGGTTTCAGGTGTTCTCTCCAGCATGTTGCAGGCCTTGAGAAGCAGTAAGTCATGGTATAATCCGTATAGTTTACGTGCTAAGCCCTCAGGTATCTTGTCTCTCTTTTTCAGCAGCGAAAAACCATAGGTGATGGCGGCATAGCCTCCTCCGGTGTGCTCCGCTATCATTGAAGCATAAGCGTGCAGCTCAAACGGGAGCTTCTCTATGAACTCATTGACATCCCTTACTTGCTCTATATCAAGTGATGCAACGCTTCCAACTGGATATAGTGGTTCTGGCTTAAGGTTCTTCATTACATAGCCTGTCATAACAGCAATATTAATTACATTGAATAACTCGTTGAAAGCATCTATTACGACAGAATCTTTTTCACTCAATTTCCTAAGCATTGATACACGTTCATTGTTTAGCTCAGCGATAATTCTAGTCAGTATTCGTAGGCTTTTCTTCCCCGTTTTGATCGACTCATACAGTTTTAGCCCTACTGGCTTGTTTCCAATGATCTTAACAGCGTCAGCGATTGTTTTTTGAGATAGCATTTCATCTAGTTCTTTCCTTGTAACAATCTTGTCAAGCATATTCTTGATCCTTGAATAACGGTAATAGGTATCATGCAATTCTTTGCATCAACCCCATAGTATCTTAGCAATAATAGGTACTAGTGTTGTCTTTGCACGTTCGAGCCTAACATCGTATGTGTTATTGACTGTTTTACCATCTCTTGACTCAGCTATTACGCCGCCCAGGATCTCCTTATTTATAAGGATGTCTGCTTTAAGCCCTAGTGATCTGGCGACCTTATTAGCTATCTCGAGATCTTTTTCGTGCACAATGATCTTTGCAAGGTCTTCAGGCTCTATGTACTCAAATGTTTCTCTAAGAAGATTTTCTAGAGACCTATATATGTTGAAGCCTTTGCGCTCGGCTATTACCTCTTTACTTTTACTGAATACTTCTTCGATTAGCTCGTACTTGGCTTTACTGAGTATGATCCTGGCTTGTCTCTTAGCATCAGATCTAATGATCTGTGCCTGTATCTTCGCGTTCTCTATTATTTTCTCCCTTTCCCTCCTCACTTTTTCCTCGTACTTTCTCTTTGCTTCCTCGATTATTTCTTCGGCTTTTCTCTTGGCTTCTTCTATGATTCTATCAGCTTCTTTCCTCGCATCTTCCAGTATCTTACTCCTTAGCTCGTCAAGCCCTGTGATCTCTGCAGACACTATCTAGGCACCTCAGCCTATGAGTGATAGGCCCATTAGCCCGAATACCATACCTAGGATACCCATTAGCTCTACGTATACCGCTAGGATTAGTGCGTTGAAGGTTATCCTACCCTTAGTTCTAGGTAGTTCTGCGATACCGGACGCACATATCACTCCTTGGAACCATGCTGAGAACAGCTCGGCGCCAGCAACTGCTAGGCCTAGGCCTAGGATTGCTAATCCTGTTGATAACGTTATGGTTGATAGGTGTCCTTTGACAAAGTTCACGAATTGTATCAGCACGATTAATCCGTAGAATGTCTGTGTCATTGGCAGTGCTGCTAGTAGGAATACGTTTCTGAACTGCCGTGGATCCTCTGCGAGCGTGGCGGTACCGGCAGCACCTGCTTTACCTATTCCTATCGATGAGCCTACTAGGCCTCCGAGTAATGCCAATGCTGCACCCGCATAAGCAAGTCCCAGAGCTAGAACATCCATGTTATATGACCTCACATGCAAACTGTGATAGGTGTAGTCGAAATAATGTATTCACACAGCAGAGGTAGAAAAACTTAGCTTTTTGAATAAAATTCAATTAATCACTTATAGTTACTCTATAACGACTCTTTTTCTAAGTATTATCTTTATGGGTTCGAACGGATAGCCTGTGCCTTCATAGAATTTACTGAGGAATTCTACGAAGCAGAGACGTATGGAGTGAATGAATCCTCCCAGAGCTGATAATGCAGTGTTTAGGATATGGCCGAACGCGGCGATCATAATTGCAACTATTCCACCAACAATTAATCCTATTATTGATGGTAGTGATGCTTGTACTCCGCCGAAAGCCATTTGTGCTAATAAGTTAAAGCTTGAGGCTAAATAAAGCGTTGCCAGTCCTACGCCAGCTAATCTACTGTAGCTGAGAACATCTCCGAGTAGGCCTGTTATGCTGAACAACCACATTAATAGTCCTAGGCCTCCCAGATTCTTAATAGTCCCTATAACGATCAACACTATACCTATGAAGGCACCATAGAGCAGGTAGTTATACATATACGGCGGTATCCCTGGTATAGGTGTGTTGAGTACCTTGTACATTATATATGGTATGCCGAATGCCTCACCTATGAAAAGCCCTATTTCATTCAGCGCGTCTCCTATCTGGTGATGCTTTATAGCTTTAGCAAGCGTTATTGCATGTGCTATATTGACATGTATGAGTCCGATAATTATTGCTAGAGCCAAGAACTTGAGCGGGTTTATGAAGATATCAGTAAACTGGAAGCCCATACCGAAGAGTTTAAGTGTATTACCAAAGAACGAGCCGCCAAGAGCACCTATTACGAAACCCACAATGCTTGATACTATCAACGAATTCTTAAAGTACACGTAATCCTTGTTCTCAGGATCGTTAGTAAACTTGTCCAGCAAGTATATTGCAGCAAGTATTATTGCTATAGCATATCCCATGTCGCCGAGCATTATTCCAAAGAATAAGGCGAAAGAATACGCTATTATTGGGGTTGGATCCCATTCTCTATAGTCTGGGACACCCAGGAACTTGACAATAGGCTCGAACCATCTTATTACTCTAGGATTCTCGAGGAGCGTAGGAGGCTTATCATGTTCACTCGGTTCTTTGAACTCGACATAAGCAGCAATACCGTTTTCCCTAAGAATATTCACGAGTTTATCTTTGAGTTTTACCGGCACCCATCCCTTCAAGACAGCCATGTATTTAGTGCTTAGGGATTTGATTATAGTCTCCAGTCTCTCTAAGATGTTCTCAAGGACAACCTTATACTTTGCAAGATATTCACCATTCTCATCGATGATTCGATCTATTCTTTGCTTGATCTCATCTATGTGTTTCCTGGCCTCCGCGGATATTTTGGCTAGTCTCTCGATGAGATCACTCACTGTTTTAACATCTTTATCCACATACTTATTCAAAGAGAGATATGATAGGCCGAGATTAAGCGCTATATCCCTTGTTCTATGATAATCCGCTTTTTTCGTAATGCAGTTGACAACGCATATTCCTTCATGACTAGTTTTCAAGAGTACGATCGGCTTTGCTTCGGCGATGAATTGCTCTACAGCCTCAGTCCTACCGTAATAGGTGGACGAAACATAGTGTTGGCCCTCATACTGTAGATTCCCCACTAAATAATCGCTTGGAAGTAATGAGAGGATCCGTAGATACTCTGTCGCTTCGTCTAGACGTGTTAGTTCCGCTCGCAGATTATCTTCGAGCACTTGTATCTCTGTATATATCTTGTTGACATCATCGCTGATCTTGGATATACTTAGATCCTCTATATCCATAGGAGTTATATTAACAAGATATACCTTACCACGTCTACGGCTCAATATGGAATCTATTATCTCAAGTGTATGGCGTGCCTTCTCATATTCTTCCAAGTACTTTTCCGCTTCTTTCTCAGAAGCTTTCGTTACCTGAATTACCCCGGCACTCTGCAGGATCCTTATCGCATCACGTAGATTGATCTTAGGAACAACAATCTCTGCTTTCAGCATTCTTACAGGTTTGTTGAGAATAATGGGAAACATTACTCGGCACCCACTACATGGCGCACGAGTTCTTGTACAGCTTCGCCGATCCTCTCCTTACCTGTTCTCCTTATCTCCTCTGCCCGAGCATATGCTTCATTAAGGATCTTTTCTGCCTCCTTCTTTGCCTCCTCTATAATTTTTTCCGCTTCTTTCTCAAATTCCTCCTTCGGTACAGGCGCCGAAAGGATTTCTTCCGCTTTACGCCTAGCATCTCTTATTATTTCTTCGGCTTTTCTCTTGGCTTCTTCTATGATTCTATCAGCTTCTTTCTCTATTTCCTCTATATTAAGGCGACCGCTCAATAGCTTACACCATTTAACACCGATTTCATGTAGGTGTAAAAATAATCGTAGTAGTTGTTCTCAAGCGTGTTCGTAATTCATATAATTGAGGCCTATAAAATATAAGCTCTCC
>JAADCY010000042.1 GCA_013154205.1 Thermoproteota archaeon
CTCATATCTTTAAACAAGCAGGTATAGATTATTTATCAAGTATCTACAATAGATATTCTCAAGATAAACATTCACAACATGTCCGTAAAGGGTTGTTCCTCCATGAAGTACAAGAACCAGTTAAAACCACTCATGGAAGAAGAGCCTCAGGGTAAAGGCCTAAAGATCGCGTTTATAGGGGCTGGGAGCGCCGTCTGGAGCTCTAGGATAATCATAGATCTTATCCTCGCGAAAAGCCTACATGGCGCCAAAGTCTACCTCATGGATATTAATAAGGAGCGGCTCGACCTCATAACCGGCTTCGCCAAGCGATACGCTTCCGAGATGCATGCTGATCTAGAGTTTATCCCTACAATGGATCGCGTCGAGGCAATACGGGATACAGACTTCGTCGTCAACTCAGCCATGTACGGGGGACACATGTACTATGAGCGGATGAGAGAAATATGTGAGAGGCACGGCTATTACCGAGGAATAAACAGTGTTGAATGGAACATGGTCAGCGACTACCACACCATATGGGGTTACTACCAGTTCAAACTAGCCCTGAGCATAGCCAAAGACGTAGAGGAATACGCGCCCGACGCCTGGCTTATCAACGTCGCCAACCCAGTGTTCGAGCTGACAACACTGATCCAGAGGCACGTCAAGATAAAGATGATAGGACTATGCCATGGCTACCACGGCATCTATAATGTGATCAAGGAACTCGGGCTAGACAGGGATGAGACAGAGTTCGAAGTACTGGGCTTCAACCATGTGATCTGGCTCACAAAGTTCAAGTATAGGGGAGAAGATGCTTACCCGTTACTAGACAAGTGGATCGAAGAGAAAGCCGAGAAGTACTGGGAGCATTGGAGACAAACACAGGTCAATCCGTTCGACATAGACTTATCTCCCGCAGCAATAGACATGTACAAGAGATACGGCCTCCTCCCAGTAGGAGATACTGTACGTGGAGGCACGTGGATGTACCACTGGGATCTCAAGACAAAGCAGAAATGGTATGGACCGACGGGAGGCCCAGACTCAGAGATAGGATGGATGATGTACATAGCTTTCCTAAATATGCAGCTCCAAAGACTATACGAGGCACTATCGGATCAGAAGCACCCATTAACAGCACATATACCGCCGGAGTGGAGCGGTGAATCAATAGTCCCGATAATTGATAGTATCGCCAATAATAGGAGGGGAGAATATGTTATCAACACGTTAAACCTTGGCAGCATACCGGGGATACCGGATAGTGTAGCTGTCGAGATGCCTGCACAGATAGATGGTAAAGGAGTGCACCGCTACATATTCGAGCCCCTCCCCAAGAAGATTAGAGACCTAGTACTACTGCCCAGGATGACCCGTATGGAGATGGCGCTGACGGCTTTCCTTGAAGGAGGACGTGAGGTATTAGAGGACTGGCTACACATGGATCCACGTACTAAGACCACTAGGCAGGTCAAGGAGACAATAGATGATCTCATGAACATGCCCGGTAATGAGGAGATGAAGAAGCATTTCAGCTAATCATGTCCTAGTAGACTTTGGGTAGAACAGGTTTTTTCCTCATCATAACCATTGATGCTATGAAGTAGAGGATGTATCCTAGAAGTATTAGTGATAGGAATATCTTGTAAGAGATAATTACTAGTCCTAGTTTATCGGCTGTGTCCAACAGGATGTATGTTGGAAGTGTTTTGAGAGCCGCGAGCTTGTCTCCTAGTATGCTTGTCGTCATATACAGTGTTAGTACTTGCACTATGTAGAGCGCAAGTACTAGTGCTCCGACAGTATATGTTGAGCCTACAAGATAGGATTCCTGCCTGGATAGTATGGGTTCGAAGCCCAGCATGATCATTATCAATGGGTATACGAGCGTCCAGACCAGGATGTTTGAGCCAAGGATAAGGAGTAGTCCTCCCGGCGTGTACATGTATATGGATGTGATGAGGCTATACAGTATCATTCCCGAGACAGGGAAGATCAGCCCTATGAATACTTGGGATGCCGTATCGTCTTCCCCGTAGTACAGTAGCCATGAGGATAGGCTTAGCAGGTCGAGAATCATGCCTATCCAGAGAATATTGTATAATATGTACCTGTACATTGGGTCTAGACTGTAGAGTACGAGTAGTGCTAGAGAAGAGATTGTCATAACCGATCCTATTAGGGCGAAGAACCTCCCTATCCTGGGCGCATCGCTTAGGAACCTAGATATAGTCTCAGCCACGGCCACACCTATCCTATAACATAGTATGAAATATGTGAAGCTTATTATGAGGACGAAGAGAGCTGTAAGGTCTAAGCCCTTGATAACCATTGCTTCATACATGTCTGGGTGAATAACTCCTAGTACGGCGGCGGCTGAGACGAGTATGGCTAGGACAGCCTGTAGTAGGCCTAAGTAAAAAACACCTTTTACCCAGCCGGAGAGACTGTATTCCTCCAAACCAGTTCATCCTCTGATCCACTTGATGTTGTCGAGGATCCTCTGGAGCGGGGCCTCCATGATCAGGAGGATCTCGTCGTCTTTGCCCGCGCTCACAACTAGTTTATCCTTGTAAAGGGTTGCTCCACAGACGAATATTGTCTCGGGCCTTGCCCCGTGGTAGACCTCGGGTAGGGGAGGTATGACTGGCTCTGGTGTTAGGCCTAGGAGTTCTCCATCTTTGCTGAACACTGCCGCGTAGTGGGGATACATACCATAGATCTCTACTGCGTGGAATATGACTAGGTACTCATTGCTACCTATCTTCACAGATGCATTACCACCTGTCTTAGTCTCATCATGCATTGGCAATAGCTCTGGGACAGGTTCTAGCTTGTTGAAGTCAACGGTTGCGCCTTCTCTTGGCCCGATAAATACTGCTCCGACACCTATGCTTGTAAGCCATGGCCTCATAACCATTGCTTCTCTGCTTAATGGGAACGTGTCTCTAGAATCCCTAATGATAACGGTTTCCTCGCCGTCCACGAGATGAACTGGTTCAAGCTCTACCGGCTTAAGGTTCTCATCGAGACCTGCTCTGAACATTAGTACTGCTGTATCCATACCGTATACCTTGTTGAACATATAGTATCCTCTCACATGGTAGAGCTGCCTTGGATCATCAGGGTCTACACGTGGATCCTCTATGCACTCGCTACTGTTCATCGGGTAGAGCACGGGCTTTGCCCTTACTTTGACCTCTCCTTTTAGCTCCTCGTAGTCAAGCTCTGTATGCGCTATGAATGTCCTCGACAACCTGCATCCTAACATGAAAGTACCCATACTGGCTAATCGTAGGAAGATCCCCATTCTACCATTGCCTTTATGATATATCGCTGAGTTCATGACGAGCTTAGTCTTTACAGGTATTCCCGCCGGACTCCTATAGTCGACGTTATGAGCCAGAATATATGCCCGTATATCGAATAGGTTCCTATCGCTAAGCTTTCTCTCAATCCTTATCTTTTTCTTAGCCTCATAGAATCTTGCCTCGAGTCTTCTCTCAATGCTCGCATGCCTGATATACTTCATTACTTTCAGCATATATTCCTTGAACCGCGCGGCGCTCTTTCCGTCGAAATCCTTCAATAATAGCTCGTCTAATCGAGCCTTTGATCTCAAGGACAAGCCGGTTCACCATCCTCTTAGCTATGGTTCAATGTTTAAATGGAAAGTGGGAATCATATTAATGATTTACAGTGCGGTAACTCCATGAGAAAAACGATCTCTGCTGAACAAGTGATTTATTGTTTCAGCTGAACGACAACGTTTATTGATGGTTTAATTACTAGGTAGCCATCTATGATAATGTAGTCTTTTCCTGCGATCCCTTGTGCACCATTGATCGTAACAGTTATGTTCTTTTCTCCTCCTACCCATATAATCCATATTCTCGGCTCATCCGATGTTATTGTTAGGCTCTCATTATTGTGTATGGTTGTAACGGTGCCTATTGTCCCGTTATAGCCTATGAGTTTCAAGGAATTCGCTGTTCCTAGTTCTATCCTTGAGACATATGGGAATTCCTGCGGGCTTGTCGATATCATTGATTTTATTCCACTGAATACTATGATGTAGTTGTTTGTTTTTTCAACATATATGGCGCCAGTATAGTTGCCCCATATTATTATAGAGTCTGGTGTATAGGTCATGTTGATCAGCGTGAAGTAGCCGTTCGGCCTACCATGATCGCTTATCGCGACAGGGTATAGCCAGAGCATCCAGTCGGGAACCCATATGTTCAGATATAGGCTGAGAAGCGGTGACGCTGTCCATGCGAGCATATCGTGCCTTGCTAGGGCTTGCTCGTACCTGTATGGCCTTATGAAGCCGTAGTTGGGGTCGACGAAGTCCTGGAGGAGTATTAGCGCCATTTTCCTGGCTAGGTCTAGGTATTGTTTGTCTCCTGTTATCTCGTAGGCCACGATGTTTGCCTCGATGAATTTTGCCGCATTGCTAACCTCTTCTTTAAGACTCTGCTGGAAAGGAGTCATTGTGCCGATATAGTATTTGGCCTGCTCCCAGTACCAGGTATCGCCTGTCGCGGCGAACAGCCAGAGATGGGTCCATATCCCGAACCAGGCGCTCCAGTATCCTAGGCCTTTCCAGTAATTGTTATGATTTAGTAGACGAGCTGCCTCTGCAAGGGTGTTTAATAGGTGTTTGTCGCCGGTTAGTATTATGAGTGGTATGAAGCTCTCCAGTGTCTCCTCGAGGCTCGCATAGTTTATTGTGCCGGCTGGGCTCCTGGTCCATTCTATGGTGTTCTGTCCGGGGTTCCAGTACATGAATTTCCAGCGTGGATCCGGTGGATAGTACATTTTGTCGGTGTGGTGTGTTATCATTTCTCGGAGTGCTGCTATGATGCTGTTGACTACTTTCTCCTTCATCGCTGGGTAGTAGTGTAGGAGTGCTACTGATAATGGGCCTATGCCGTCGCCCCAGAACCCGTAGCTCTGGTATAGGCTTGGCATATGCATCATTGGGAGTGCTAGTATGCCCAGCGAGTGTATCACGACATCTACTGAGATACCCGTGTATGGCTCGACCGTTATTTTGACCGTATAGTTTCCTCCCTGGCCTGGCGAGAGGAAGAAGTCCCCCAGGGTTATGTTCAGGTTTTCTCCTCTCGGTAGTTCCGGAAATGTATATGTTATACTGTGTTCTCCATTGGTTATGGTAACCTTGAGGGTTGCCCTGTAGCCTTTATTGTCTAGGTTGAGGATAACCGCGTAGGCGGCGTTCCCCTTGAGTGTTATGGGTTTGGATAGCTCTGCTTCTCCCGTATGTGATGATAGGAGAGTATATTGGAATATGAGGTTGTCGTCCACGATTTTTGCGGCTCTTATGGGTTTCCACCAAGTACCGTTTAGTATGTATGCATATGGCGGCCTGTGGAGACTCCATTGGTGTTTTATCCAGCGGTGTACGAAGGCTATGTAGGATTCTTTGTACGTGTTATAAGTGCTTGGCGGCCCATAATATACGAGTTCCCATGGTGTGAACCATGTCCAGTTGTAGATTGGGTCGTACCAGTAGGTATAGTTCCAAGCATTTAGTACTGATTTCTTGAACCATGTCGTGTTCCACCATGATAGCTGTGTCTGCGCATACCATGTTAGGAGATACCATCTCACCCTGTAGCGGGCCGTGTACTTGTCGTAGACGATCGGGTCTGTGGATCCCCAGCATCCTCCTAGGGGTACGTAGTCTTTGCTCCAATACCTTATCGCGTCTACGCTGTACTTGACTCTTTCAAGCCATGTCTGGTTATGTGTTATCCAGTACATCCAGGCGTACAGGTATGGGATTTCGCATGCGAACTCGGATA
>JAADCY010000036.1 GCA_013154205.1 Thermoproteota archaeon
CTATATATGACGAGGCCTTTCTTCATCATTTCCTCGAGCTTCTTATAGATATAATAGGTGGTTATTGGGGATTCGTTCTTATTGCTGACAATCCATAGTATTGCTTGACGGATGCCCATTTTCTCGCTCTGTTCATCTGTAGTAATTGTAGTAGTTGTAGTAATTTTTTGGGAAACAGAGAAGTTTTCCACCCCATTAGGCTCCGATGAGTCCCGACCATTATTCTCATGGACCCGTGCTTCCCCAGTGTTTTCGAAATAATTACTACAATTACTACAACTACTACACTCGTAACCATAACGTTTTGATAGGTCGCAGAATTTCTCCATACTTATCATATATACATATCGTGGCCCTATACCCGGTATTCTCTCCGACTTTCTTCTTAGTCCGAGCCTTTTCAGTATTCTCCCTATGCGCCTAGTGTCCCATGTTCGTCTTATCTCCTTCTCTGTATATCCTTCACTGCTCTGCAATAATTCAAGTATGCTTGTCTGTAAATCAGTGGCAGTAAACCTTATCGTGTCTTCCCCTCTTGCCTCGAACAATCTATCGATAGCTGCAAGAATGGTTTTCTCCTCGCTGTATAGGGTTTCTCTACGTTTATTAAGATCATCTAGAGCATACTCGAGGACCGACTCGAAATGCTTTTCTCCCCCTAGATAGGCAGCTACTAGTATAGGATACCATATCTCGTATTCTCTACCGTAGAAAATCCCACTTATCTTCTCTCTAACTTTATCCATTGCTTTAACAAATTCATTGGCCCTCAGTATTCTAAGAGCATACAGTTTTCTCCTTAGATCCTCAAAGTCATGGGGCTCTGGATCACGCCTCTCGGGATTAGGATCACTTGTTCTCTCCATATTAATCACAATTGTTCTCTGCATTATCATTTCGGGCAGCGGATCCGTGAAAGACATTATAACGGGTCCATAGGTCTCGAATAGCTTTAGAATAAATGATTCGCCCCTAGCCTTTTCTATTCTGGGTACCTTTAACCCTTTCTTATATCCCGCAGATATGATCTTTAATAAGCGGTCATTTAGGGCCGATTCATCTATTCCTAGAGTTGGTCCATAGGCCTCGATGCTCCTATACGTCGACGCCTCACTAGGGTCGAGAAGGACAAAACCATGCCTCGACATATAAGTCGCCGTAATCATTGCCCTCGTCTTACCGGACCCGAAGGGACCCAGGAAGAACAGTCGTGGAGATGTCGTGAAGAAATCAAAGAAATATGTGAACAAGATATAGGCAGCCACCACGCTATATAGTCTTTCATCCCATTCAAAGTTGACATACTTTTTAAGTCCACCTATTATCTCGCTAAATACCTCGCCATATCCTGGTGGGATATATTCTCCTCTGTAGATCTTAACGAGTGTTTCAGAATCAAGTAGTGTTGGTAAATCAGTTGCAGCTTTGCTTTCTCCCTCTATCTTGACAGGGAACTTATCAAATACCTTAACAACACCAGAGTCTGGATCAACTAAGTAAACCTTGGTTAGCTTGCCATCATTATATTCTGATATAATCATTATTGGAGATATAGTAGTGGTCTCAATTATCGCTCCTTTCCTAGTAGTAATATTCTTTGCAACGTATGCATATGTGGTCTCAAACACTGCAAAGGTCCTTCTTCCTCTCCTTACGACTCCGCCTGACAATTTTATTGAATACCCATCGCTCGCTAAGATCACTATTTCCCCTCTAGGGGTCTGTATTGTTGCTAATGGGTTATCCTCAAAGAATTTCTGTATCTCCAGGGCTGTCTCGATCTCGTCTAGCCTCTGATCCCACGACTCGTAAAAGGCATAGAGCTTCTCAGCAAATATGTCGCAGTTTGCTCTTAGGACTTCATCATCTATCATGGATAGAAACTTTTTGAGCACATCTACACTTATTTCTCTAAATGGCCTATGAGGCTTATATGGTGGCTTACCCCGTACTCCTACATAGAAAGAGATACTCGATTTATTCTTCTTAAACACGAATAAATAGCGAGCCCTCTTATCCTTTATCATAAGCTTGTTCTCATTTATCTGATAAATTTCCAGATCTATGTCGATGGTTTGCGGTTTACTCATCATTACTTATCCCCTCTAAGCTGCTTTATTGCCCAGTAAGGACAGATTCCCAGAAGGCTGCAACCTGTTTCAATACAATAGTCTTCGCCCTTCTCGATCTTGCAGATTGTTCTTACTCTTGAGAACATGTCGTGATCTAGAAGATAGTGTTTAGGCCTAGTATTGTTTAGCCGCTTAGCTAAACCAATTCTTTCAAAGAAGCTCAGCAGCTTTCCCAAAGCGGTAAACGTATAATGATCGCAAATACCAAGATAAATACAGGCATCCCGAGGCTTAACCACGATACTGCCATTACTAGGTAAAACCCTCAGAAGATTAACAAATAAAGGATATATCCTAAGAAGACCCGAATAAAAACCAGCGTTTTTATCTCTGAAATCAACATATTTAATTAGCGATGCCCTAACCCTTTCCATTCTTCTCCCCCTACATGAGCCATAAACATAAGGAACAGGTAGGAAAAAATAATGGGATTAAGACTCAGCTTTCTTAAACCGCTTTATCTTATCAACAACGTGCTGATATACCGGGTCGTCGAATAACGTGGCTTCATAGAACATGCTGGCATCAGATATCCAGTCCGCAATAATGTTCTCGAGATCCTTTAGATCCAGGTTTTCGCTCTTCGCCTTAGATATAACCTCTAGTACTTGGATAAGGGTCTCGTATCTTACTTTTGCTTCCACCTGAGCAAGTATTCTAAGAAGTTCTTCGAATTCATCTGCGGACTTATTACTGGTTCTTAGCTCCTCATATAATGTATAAAGGATCATGTTTTCCACCTCTTTCTGTTACTAACTTCTGATACTTTCTGCTTAAATACTTTTTGTTACTAAATTCTGTTACATCTTCTTGTAGGAGTGTTTTTATATCAAATTCTATAACAAAATTCATGGTGAAATTATGCCTCGAGTTAAAGTACAAGCGAAAATAATACCCAAGGCTGGCAAAACCTATAAATCGCTCTATGTCACATTGCCCTCTGCATTCGCAAGTGTTCTCGGCATCAAAGAGGGAGATTACCTCGAGGTAACTATTACAGACATTAATGTCGAGGGCAAAACTGTAAGGGCGATCGCATATTATAAGCCTTGAGATCATTAATATTCGCCTGATTTATTGTTTTGACTTTGCTCTGAGAATGAGTGAGTCGTAGAGCTTCTTAGGTAGAAATATAGGTCCTTCTATTCGTAGGTAGAAGTCCCTGATTATATTTAGATCCTTGGGGGGCCATTCTATTTTATAAAGTGATATATTTTTCTGTATCTCTTCCCATTCCTTGTAAATCCATGGCATAGCGAGAAAGTCATCCAAGAGAACTTGTATCTGTATGAATTCGCTGGTCCACTTATCGAGTTCCTTTTGAAGCGAAGGTATTTCGTCGCGATCAACGATACGGCCTAGCCTTGTCTCCACTACATGGTGCTTACAAAGGATCTTATAGAATTTGAACCTTAAGTTCTTTAATTTATTTATGATAACGTCTGGAACGATCTTTATTTTTATCTTCTGTCCATTATCCAGGCGTCGCTCAACATAGAATTTACCTTCTTCACTGGGAATATTGTAAAGCACCAGGTATACTGGAACATAGTCATCACGATTAGGCCAATTATTCCTAGGTTTCCCGAGGCCTACAAGCCATCTAAACAAGGTCTCCTGAGCATAAGTCATGATTTCCTAGCCTCGTTCACGTTTTTCTTCCTAGAAGCAAGACTAGGACTATCAACATGAGCAATACTATTGGTAATAACACAAGCATTGTAAACATGTTTGAAGCTACAGAATGAATAGCCTCACCTACAGACACCAATAACTTTTGGACTGCAGGCTGCTGTACAAGAACGATGGATGCAATGATACAAGCTAGTATTAAAGCAATTATTACTGCTACTCCTACCCATCCGATCAACTTTTTAGTACCATTACTAAGGGTAATGGGTTCAACATGACCAATTATCCTTACGTGATAGTAGTAGTTCTGAACAATCGGGTTACCATCGACTTTATAACACTTATACTCTGCATAATAGATCCTAAGCTCGGGATGCTCCCTTATGATCTTACCGAGGAATTTCTCGAAATGCTGAACCACCTGCTGCTTAACATAGTCTTCACCCTGATAGAATAGCTTCGATACCTTGATCTCATATACTATTTGGAACCAATCACCATTCTCTAAATTATCGTCCTTACTCAGATCCTTAACCCCGACAATCCTAATATTCGAGGGAAAGCGCCCCCATACATAATCAAGACTAGAAACCGCCGGATAAACAGGCTCAACTAGCACCATAAAGATAACAAAGACTGCAAGAAAGGCGATCAAGCGCCTAATCATTAATCATCACTCTCCTCGAGAACCTCTATAGTAATCATCACTTTCTTGCCCCTGAGAAACGCTAGATCTTTAGGTAAATAGATCCCTGCAAGCCCCCCGCTAATTCTTGCAACTTTCTTTGGACCCACCTTATACACGTTAACAATACGTAGAGTTTTACCTACCATTGTGGATGCACCATATAATTTTTATTACTTTTAATATTAAATAGACTATTAGATTAGACAGTAGTCTATTCAATTGGACTGAGGCACCTGAAGATGAGCCATAATAATGATCCATTAATCCAAAAAATAATAGCACTTCTAACATTAAGGCCTGAAGGCTATTGTTTCACTGATTTTGTCAGGCTTCTCCATAAACCCAAGGAAACAATAAATCGTAGACTAAAGCTTCTCGTAAATAGCGGAATTGTTGAGAAGAAGAGAGTTAAGAACAAGGTTATATACAGACTTAGATCTATGCAGTATGTAAGGCTCATTTATTTTTCAATACAAGGTATATTCCTAGATTATGCCAAACTAATAATCGCGTCGATAAGATACAGACTTTTCAAAGAATCAGCAGTATTAATATGCTTGTTTAGTAAGGCTTTATCTTCATATATATTGGGTACTATCCAAGCTGCAATTACAGCCTATGTATCCAGAATAAAGGATTGGAAAAACGAATACCTTAGTGACAATGAAATAATTAATAGATTGATCGTACAGAGCACAGTCGATTTCTATGGACCTACCAATATATTCCAAACGTTACCACCGCTAATTGTCATAGCTGCATACGAGTTGAGTAAACACGAGAATATAAACATCCCAGACTTGAGTAAAATTAAGTGCAATGATATAAGTGAAGACGAGGAGCTCGATGTTCTAAATAAGCTTTCATTATATGAGCCAGACTCCGCAAAGAGGTTGCTGGAAATCTGGAAACTAAGGAACAAGACTAGCTTGGACTTAGTTAATGAAATGAACAGGATCTATAAGGACGTAAGCGAAAAACTTATGGAATCATTTGATACCCGTGTTTTTGAGCTACTTAAGGACCATTATGGGTGTGGTTGAATTTGGGTCGTGGGTTAACTACATATGTTGGCTCGGAGAATGTTTCTATCGTGGTTGTGATGGGGCGTAGGTTTGTAGTTAAACGGGTTAGGAAGAAGCTGAGTGATGGGACTGTTAGGACCTATTATTATGTGTATGAGCAGGGCCGAGTAGGGGATCGTGTTCTAACAAGATATGTTGCGCCGCTCGAGAAGATCGTCGAGTACTATATTAGACATGGAGAAGGTGGGCCCGGGGGGATTCGAACCCCCGACCACCGGGTTATGAGCCCGGCGCTCTACCTGGCTGAGCTACGGGCCCCCAGGCCCAT
>JAADCY010000102.1 GCA_013154205.1 Thermoproteota archaeon
TAAGCAATAGTATCACGTTATAAATGTTTTATGCATATATATTTTGTTATGAGGGAGGTGTATGTGTTTTGGGGCCTAGCGGAGCCGATATAATGTTCTTGCTACTGCTAACGGTTTTCGCCGCCGTGGTAGTGTATGTGTTGTGGCGGGAGGCCCGTGGACGAGCTGTCCGTGACCTGAAGTACGCTATGGTTATTCTCGCTATCAGTGTTCTCAGCCCTATCTACTACGCAGTCATAGCTCCCTACTACACGGTTGTTCCCACAGGAGAGTATGTCACGTACACGGTGCCGAGCAACGTGACAACCGTTGTGAACGGCACCACAACCACTATCCCAGAGAACATAACCGTGGTCTCACAGAAGTATGTTGTGAACCCGGCTCCCTACAGCTATTTCGGCGTCGTATTTGTTTTCTCTATGGTGTTATTCCTTATAGCGTTCTACTATATTGTTAAGTGGAGCATGAGGTATTCGACAAGATGAGCGGCACGATTTACCGTTACCTAGCCGAGACATACTATGTTGTTATAATGATAGCTATTTTTATGCTGGCCGTATCACTGGCCATGTATATCTACTCGTTTATCCATGCTGTATATGGTTTGCCCTGTATGTGGGGTAAGGCAACCGCTTTCCTGATGAACGGTCTAGCATTCTATGCATTGGCTTCTAGCATTGTTGATATTACGCCACATAAGATAAGGGGAATACTGGTATTCAACATGCTTGGCCTTGTATTTATAACAACCTATACGGTCGTCGCTGGTCATGACTATATGGATGTGGCGTTGGCACTTATAGCGTTATTGACGAGCGTAGTGGCACTTGCACTGTTTAGCTACTCGGTGGAGAAAAGCAGGGTTATAGGGGGTGGAAAAACTAATGGTTATTATCACCAGTAGCTTCCCCATCGAGGGCTTCGGGGAAGAAGTCCTCGGGGGATACTTCTTCCTCGGGGCTGGGGATACCGGTGTCTTCTGCTGTGCTTTTACGGTGGGGCTTGTCTACGAGGATCCCGTACCTCATTATGTCGTTGGGGATATCGAACTTGTCACCGGTCTTGATTATCTCTACGAGCTTCTCGGTAGTTGTATCGTCCGCGAGGACAGCCATAAATGGATCACTATTATTCTGTGTCTGCAACACTATGAATGCACGTATGTTGAGCCTGTCATTGAGATCAGTATAGAATATGACTACGGCGAAGGCGTTGGGGTAGACGTACTCGTACATCTTGCCCGGCTTGTCCGGAGCATCCACAGTGTACCGAGTGCTCATGGTGTAGAAGCCGAGATCCTCTATGATGTTGTGCTTATTGAGCGTGGCGCCATTGATCACGTACATGGCCTTTATCCTGCCTATATAGCCGAACGGGATCGGGGAGAACGTATGGTATGGCACGCTACCGTTCAACACAAAATACAGGGCGAACAATGCAAGCCCGTAACCGTAGGGCCCATGGCTAATACATTTCTTCATAATTTCTTCGAGGTTGAGGTCTGATGGATCGGAATCCACGCCGCAGAGCCAGCCAATCATGTGGAGCTCGTTCGAGACAGAGCCGCCCTGGCCACCGCCGAAGCCCATGTACATCTCAGCCACAAATACCACCTCTCCTAATAAAGGATATGTACGGGTTAGTTTATATTGTGTTGGAAGAACTACTGTGTAGCCATGTAAGCGTGGTTAAACATAGACGTGGCAACGGTGTCTTGGATGCTCGTAAGGTTTTCAGCCATATCTGGCGTGAGTTCAATGATGTCTATATGGAGCTGTGCCCCTATGAGGAATACGTGTGCCGTGATAGTGGTGTGTTCATTATCCGTAACTATCTCTTGAAAATGATATACGACCCGAAAGCTTTTCCTGATACTGACCCGGTTATCCGCTCCGTCCGCGCCCATCTACGTGGGGAGCGGATTTATCCACCTTATTGTGAGGGGTGATAGCCGTGAGGGTTGCACTGCTTCATGCGTTCATGGATATTCTGGGTGGTGGAGAATACCTTATGCTCCACATGGCCCGTGCTATAAGCCTAGCGGGTGGCAAGGTAGATCTCTATACGGTTACGGAGCCGGATTGGGGGGAGATAGAACGGGTTTTCGGTATAGAGAATCCTCGCAGTATCTTCAACGAGGTATATGTGCATGGGAAGCTGAACCCGTTCCGCCGTGGCAAGGGACGTTTTGTAAGGTTTAAGCGTCTCCTAGTCTATCATGGGTTCTTCAAAATGTTCAACCGTGAACATCTAAGGGATAGGTATGACTTGGTGATAGATACTCAGAGCAACACGGCTTCACCGGTCGATATAGCCTATATACACTATCCGGTCATAGCCGAGACCTATACCAAGCATACACCGGTATACGATGCCTATAGCTTGCTTGTCAAGATGCTGTATAAGGCATGGTTTGGCAAACCAATGAGCAAACATGTTTTAACTAATTCGTCATGGACAGCCAAGGCTATAAAACAATATTATGGTGTAGAGGCCCGTGTGCTCTACCCGCCCGTAGACGTCTCCTCTATAATGAGTAGGTGTCGGGATAGCGGGCGTGAGGACGTTATCGTCACGGTTTCAAGGCTTACTCCGGAAAAGAACCTTCCACAGCTAGGAGTCATAGCGGCGGCCATGCCCAGCTATGAATATATTGTTATGGGTCGTCGTGATGATGAAACCGTGTACAACGAGCTAATCCACCGCGGCGTGAACGTGAACCCAGATGTCAGTCGCGATGTCTTGATAGATACTCTTTGCCGGGCAAAATACTATGTACACCCATTGTTCCGAGAGCATTTCGGCATAGCCGTCGTGGAGGCTATGGCGGCCGGCCTAGTGCCCCTAGTCTACTACGATAGTGGCTCCTGCACTGATATCGTGAGCCATGTCGATAAACGGCTCTGCTACAAGAACCTATTGCACGCCGCATATATTATTAACTGGATAGAGAAGCACGGGCTCTGGGAGGAGCTCAGTCGGAAGGCCCGCATGGTTGCGGAGATGTTTAGTGTTGAGAACTTCTACCGCCGCGTCCGCGACACGGTATCATCTCTATTATAAGGGTTCTACTGCCCTATAGTATTTTTGAGGGTGTACAGCTATGGATAACTATCTCTCGTGGCGCGAGCACCAAGTAGATAAGACCGAGTACTACGATATACTCTACGCCCTATATAGTCTAGGAGCCGACGAGTATGACCCGATACACGAGCTGTGCGCCGGAAACGGTGGACTCATGAGATTCCTGTACCGGCACGGATTCCATAGTATCGGTGGATGCGATATACGTGGTGATGGAGAGATAATTGATGTCTGTGACCTGAACAAGGGCCTGCCCGACAATATCCGGGCTAAATACTTTGTTTTCCAGCACTGCCTAGAACACCTAGACCAGGAAGCCGCGAAGAAACTGTTGAGACAATGCATGGAGCGCGGCGAGGCCGTGATAGGCATCCTCCCCGGACACCATACACGTGACCCTACACATGTTGTGAACCACTATGATCTTGAACAAGTAGTAGACCTCGTACTGGCAAGTAACGCGCCCTATATCCTCGTGACGCTCGATATGGCTAGCTATGTTCACCCGGAGAACCGTGATTGGCTAGTCATAATGAGCCGTAAGCCCTTCAAGCTGAAGCGTCCATGGTGGTTCAGGATCGGATATAGGTTTATGAGACACATGCTTGGGAGGCTGGTAAGATGAAGCCCTACGTAGTCTTTATTGTAGGGTATCCAAGGACAGCCACTACTGGGATATACCAAGAGATATGTCGCTACCTCGGGGAGCTGGGTTTCAAGCCGCTCTGTATCTACGAGCCATTTAACCCAGACGTGGTAGATGATATTTATCGTAGGGGAATCCATGAGCATGACCGTGTGGGTGAGATAATACATACCTATGATCTGTTACCGCCCCAGCTCTTTGAGGAGATAAGGCTGAATGCTCGCTGGCTTGACGGCTTTATGTATGGGAGAAAACCGTATCTGGGTGACTGGAAAGCAATACTCGATAAGCTCTACTGGTATGCGGAGAAAACCGGGCGTGCCCTCGTGATAAAGGATGTGTATGTATGGCCACGTCTAGGACAGCTTAAACGACTCTACGGGGATAAGACAGTGTTTATATCACCAATAAGGCACCGTGACTACGTGTTCCGCTCGTTGAGGCGCTGGATGGATCAACGTATGAACGTGAAGCTTGTGCCGCACGGGATAGGCTTGTCGAAGCTACGGCCTAGGAAGATACTTGGGTATCTACGCTACTATACTTGGGTATCTACGCTACTATTGGCAGAGCAAACACGTGGTAGGTGCAAACAACATGTTTGGGCTAGCGTATTTCTACAAATACTTCTATGGTCACACACTGGATAATCGGGTCCCGTCTGCCGAGCTCCTACGTCTATACTTCCACATAACATATAATATCTACTGCTCTATTCTGTGGTGGCTTAGCTACAAAGCAGTAGGTTCAAACATATCGCGTTCAATAATGTTGAGATTTACAGATAGGATTAGTGATGATATGATTAGACAGGCGGTTGAATCTGTAGCTGATTTTCTCATGGGATCTGATCATTTATTATAATCCGGGTTATAAGGCTTTATGCACCATATATAGTTATATTGGAGGGTGGATCCTTGAGTGAGGAGCAAGTACAGGCTCAGCCGGCGCCGCTAGACCAGAGCCGTGTGCCGATTAATAGTGAGAACTTCCACTTATGGCTGGAGCGTATAAAGAGCCGCTATGAGGCGGATGAAGCTGTCCGTAAGATGGTTGGTGAGGATATTATTGAGGCTGTGAATCTCGCTATGGCTATTGTTCAGCCATTCATTAATGATGCGAGCATTAATGTTGTCAATGATCCGGATAGCTTCAAGCTCGCCGCAAAACGTAAAATCATGGGTGTCTCGACAAAGATCAAGGCCCGCTTCGACGAGCATATGCAGAAGTGCACGGACGCTATCAACGAGCTACAACACATGAAGCTCGACGAGAACGAGAAGCTCAGCAGTCTCGATAAACGGTTGCAGGAAACGGTTAAGGAGTGCTTACAGGTTATACGTAAGTCCCGGTTATTCATAGTCACATATATTATTGCAATGGATCACTTGGCTGGCTCTCTAACGGCTAACCTGCCCGAGGACTTAATACCTAACGCTTTAAAGGGCCGCGTAGGCTATTTCTCAAGGTGATAACCATGCCCACAACGGTTTCACCCCCTAAGCCTATACCCGTACATCATACCACGACCACTACCCCAGCCAATATCGTGAACGCTATAAAACACGTAGCGGGAACCACTGGATTCAATACAACAACAATAGTAGGCGTCATACTGGGTATTCTACTACTCATAGCGATTGTCTCGATAATCGCTATAATTATAATACGTAAGCTTAAGGGCCAGCACAAGTACAAGGCAACACAGAAGCTCGACAAAGCATTGGAGGAGGGCGATGCGGTAGGCGTAACACTCGACCTCTTAACCCATAAAGCGGACTTCGTACCGCTACGTCGTGTACAAGGCTATTATTTCAGCGATGACCCGAACAACTTCTCAGTTATAGCCGCTAATCCATATGCGGAGCTGTTCATGGTGCAGGGCAAACCACTAGTAATAGCCCCAGTTAGCGGACGGGCAGGAATGCAGATAGACCCGATAATATTCACCAAGCTAGGCCTAGCCCAAGTAGCTATAAAGGATCCATTATGGAAGAACGCTATGAATCCACACAAGGCTATGGAGTCAATAGTAGAGAAGCTCATGAGCAACCTAGGACAACAGGTAGGCGAGCTACGCTTAACACATAATGTTAAGCTCGGCTTCGAAATGTCACCCCCCGGTATAATATTATCATTGCTACAAGTGTATATCCAGTTTAACGAGATGCTCATGAACTCCGCCGTGAACTTCTATGATACAGCGGACAGGATATCGAAGATACTGAAAGAGCATAAGCTGAAAGAAGCACAGGTGAAGACCAAGCAGTGGATGGCGATCATTATCGGGCTGTCATTTATGATGCTGGTAGGTGCAATAGCATGGTATGTAATGCATCTTGGACATCCATAAAGGGTGGTGTGGCATGGTTAAGCCTCTGAGTAGGAAAAAGGTCTATAAGCTCCAGAGCATATCTGCACCGATCCATCCCGCCGTGGATGTAGCGGCGATAATGTATAGTCTATCACCAGGCTACCGGATACCGGTAGCGTATCTCCGTGGGGGTAAATTGTTTGTTGAGGCGATATACAAGTACCGTGATGTGGAGATAACTCGTACACGCTCGATAATGGTTCTCGGCCCCAAGGACTATGTGGATAAGAAGCTGGCCGGCTACACAATGGTTGTTAGCACGGAGCATAGTCTTAACGAGGAGTTGACGAAGCTCATGACAGAGGCTGGCAAGGTGATTGATAGTTTTCCATACCTGTTTGTTGTGTTGGGCCAGATAGTGCCTCATGCGAGCCTAGCGATTTTTATGGAGAAGCATAAGGACTGGATGCCTAATGTATATAGTATCCGGTTGGAGCCAATCGTGCGCGAGGCCGGTAACGTGGGGTATCATGGTGTGCTGAAGCTCGTGGATGGTGAACGGGATAAGAAGGTTGAGGAGGCACAGAGAATGTTTATCGGTGTTGTTGCGGGGCATGACGTTACTAGTCTTATCATTATCGCTAATGCTCCTCGTCTCGTGGAGATTGTGCCGTCGCGTATCAAGGAGTACGTGGAGATCAAATGGGGCACAAGCCACATGGAGGAGGAAAAAGAGGAGGAATACGTAGAAGAGGAAAAACTGGGGGAAGAGAACAGTGCCTCAGCAGAGAAGAAGGAGTGAAACCGGAACGCCGCGGCAGACCGTTGTTGTGCCGCTCGGCATCAGCCGTAGCCTTGTACAGAGCCTATATGATGCCATGTTCGAGGCCTTGAAGAGCGGGGAAAACATAGATACTGTCCTAGAACGCCACGTACCATTATTGCTCAATGAGCTCGACAAGCTCATGCTTTTATATGATTATGTACCTAACATCGTTATCACAATATTTCACAAACTCTGGAAGATGTGGTTTAAGGAAATACCATGCCCAGAGCTTGACCCCGATACCCTCAGCGGTGCTAGGCTCCAAGACATTATCACAGATACTCTGTACAAGTACCGTGATAAACTCACGGAGAAGCTCAGCCGCAAAACTTACCTAACATCTAAGCACGAGATAGAGGCCTACATACACTATACTGTACTGTCTTTCCTCAATAGCTTATTGACAACGGTTTTCCACCTTATGGGTGTGGTGGTCTAGTCATGGTTTTCTGCCGCCAAGTACGTGTGCTTAGCAATAAGCCGATAACGCGTCTACCGTACTACCGTGTAATACGTGTTGGCAGGTCGTTCCCCGGCTATGGGGACACCAAGGTAAGCTACACATATCCCCACGGTGAATGTGTACTAGGGCCATGCACTGAGGTAATGGTTGAGGAGTACATCACCTACAATATAGATGAGAGCCTAGAGCACAACATTGTCTTAGAGCTCCGCTTCGCGTCCGGGACTAGGGAATACTATGTTTATCCCAAGAAGGTGTGGAGGAAGATATACAGTAAGTTCGTGAAGCCCCTGAGCAATGGGGAGCCTCCCCGGGAGGCTGGCACGATACTGTTTGGGCCTCCCGGCACGGGTAAGACGAGCATGGCACGGATACTTGCGTGGCTCCACGGATTACACACGGTATATATTGATCCACAGAACATCTTGTCAAAGTATGTGGGTGAGTCCGAGCAGAGGCTACACAAGTACCTCGGTCTTGCCGAGGCCTATGAGCCTAGCCTTGTATTGTTTGATGATGCCGAGTGGCTTGTCCGTAGCCGTCAGAGCATTCAGGGTGGAGAGGACGTGGGGACATACTTGGGGATGATGAATATTCTATTGAGAAGGATAGAGCGGTGGAGCCGTGCCAAGCGCATGATAGTGAACATCATAACAACAAATGTCGGCGAGGAAAAAATAGACCCAGCCCTAAAACGTAGCGGTAGGCTGGCCCGCCCCATCTTTGTCCCGCTCCCGGACTACGAGGCAGTCTATACATTACTAACACGTATGGGTGTTGATAAGGAGAAGGCGGAGAAATACGCTATCAAGATAGTGAACGCGGGTCTGCCGATGAGCGATGCCGCATCAATAGCACGAGACCTCCTAGCCGGAGAGACCCCCGAGATAGAACCGGTAAAGGCGCGCGGCTACATCCGCCTAGTACCACCAACTATCTCGACACTGGAGAAGAAATACCTTGAGAAACACAGACTTGTATGCCACGTGCTCAACCAAGGCACAAGAATATGGGTAAACCTAGAGGCCGAGATAGGCGTACCCCTAGTAGCGGCCCTAGTAGGCGTTATATGTAAGAAGCCCCTAGTCATACTGCATGATCAGAGACGCTTCGACGAAGCCGCATCCACAGCCTCACTATCCGGAGCCGTGCTCGTAATAACACATGACTACATATCCCGAGACGTAGTACGGCTGTTGAACCAGATAACCAGTGCACCAATAATATTCGTCGGCACCACGACCCCGCCCGTACCCTCAGCAATATATCCAAGACTAGCCGAGGATCTAGGCGGCATCGAGAACCGCGAACCAATATTCAGGATAGTGGCGGACTACTACAATATAAAGTACAGGAGCGAGGACATACACGATATAAAGCACATGGCCCGCGACGCCTTCTCAGTCATGCTCCGAGCCATGAGCGTAGTACGCGGCCACATCAAACACGTGAGGAGATTCACAAGGGTGGTATAAATGATGATACAAGACTATATCGCCGGATACATAATCATACAGGTCGGCACAATGATATTATCAGCCATGCTCATAATACCACTACTAGCATCCAATAAAAAACCACGGACAAAATACGCTACACTCCTAGCAATGCTGATACCATCACTATGCTTCCAGCTACTAACACGTACAACAACCACAATAGAAACAATAAACAACACACTAGTACATATACAGAGCATGGACATACTCGGAAAAACAATAATAAAAATAGCAACAAACCCGTCACACCTACTCTACATGGATCCACGGCTTCTATTCCTCTACATGTTTACACTAACACTAACAGTTTCTTCAGCACTAGGCATACTACTCGTATATCTCATACAGGCTCTCGAACGGAGGGAACGGAGGAGGGGATAATGAGGATAGCTATGGTTGGATGGGAGGCCCCCTATATGTTTGAGTACGGGGGCCTCTCCACCTTTAACAGGTACTTGATAAAAGCTCTTTTGGACATGGGGCACGAGGTGCTCTGGATAGGGCTTCACCCGGATCCAAGGATGCGTGGACTGCATCGGACAGATATGGACGGCTATCGGATATACATCGTGGATACTCCGGGGACACTAGACCCACGTGGAGACCTGCCACGGGTATGGGCACGGCTGAGCGATGTGGAGGGCTTGCTGGGAGACATAGACCTGCTGGTAATTCATGATTTTCACCTAGCACCTATAGCGCTCTACACGGAGCGGTACAATGTGGATACAAGGCTCTATCTACACATAGCCAGCCTAGACCCCGTGGAATCACTAGCAATACTCCGCTCCACACACGTCTATACAAACTCGCAGATGATGATGGAAAAACTAGTGAAGCCCCACACCCAGAACCTCTGCTTCATCCACAACCACGGCCTACCGGTCTTAGAGATTGTCTACCCAGCTCCGCCGGAATGGCCTAAGGAGCTCCTAGACTCTGCAGAGATGTGGCGGGACTGGGCAAGGAAACAATACGATCTAGGCGGCGAGATAAACGCATTGGTGTTCGGACGTAACCAGGACAACAAGATGACCCCCCACCTATTCGACGCCATAGGCAAGCTCTGGGATCAAGACTTAAAGCTCAACCTCGTCGTGGCCGGGCGGGGCTGGCCCGAGTACAGGCGTGGATGGCTACGTATGATGGGGGAGCTACCCGAGGACAAGAAACTAGCACTAATGATGGAGGCCGACCTATTCATACTGCCGAGCAGGTTCGAGCCATTCGGCATGGTAGTCCTAGAAGCAATAGAGGCAGGAGTACAACACATAGCACTATCAATACACTCAGGAGCCAAAGAGGTAGTCGAAGCACCCACATTCAATCCGGACAACACGGAAAGCATAATACAAGCCATACGGGAAGCCCTAGAAACAAAAGCAGAGTATAGGCAAGAATATCGTGGATGGAGCTGGAGAAAAGCCGCAGAAAAAATAATAAGCTAATATTTTCTTATCCATATATCTTCTTCTAGCTCAAAATCAATAAGTGTGTCATCGACATCATAGAATGGTTGTTCATATTTTACATGTAGGTTTCCATCACGGTCTGGGAATATTGATAATATTTTTGAGCCACGATAGAATTCTCCTAGTACTTCCCTAATAGTGCGACCAATTACCACTATGTTACCATATGCTAGTATATATTTTCCTTTGAACTTGTATATTGAGGCAGGCTCCTTATGGTGGGTGTATATGGGAAGTAGTTCGACCATGTTTTCACCTATTCTAGTTATATGTCTAGGATGGTTTAAAAATCTTTCTATATACATAACAAGAAAACTATATAGGCTGTAGTAGTCGAGGTCAAAGATAAGTATTGATTATACAGTATTTTATTCTAGGGGTGATTGTTTAGTGAGTGAGAAGCCTATCATGATTACCAAGAATACGGTTGAGACGAGGGTTGTTACGGTCGTTGTTGGTGGAGGTAGGGTTGTTACTCATGTTGTTACGCCCTATATCACGATCCCCGTGAACATCGAACAAGGCTCTAGTACAACTACATCCTCCGTAACGTCTACTGTGTCATCTGTTTCTACGTCTGTCTCTACCTCTACGGCTTCCAAGACCATACGGAGTAAGCAAAACATTATATCTACTGGTGGCTCGGCGAACCAGGTAATTCCCGGGGAGAGTAGTGGTGGGGGAGTGGATACTAAGTCTACGGCTGGTTATTGGAGGACTACGTTGCAGGGGTTACTGGAGACGCTGTCGTTTAAGCTTAAGGTGTTGAAGAATAAGGGCTATACCTATGTGGATAGTATTTGGGGAGAGATAGAGGATCTCATAGCGGAGACCAAACAGTTTCTCGGTGAGTTGAAACAGTATAAGGACAGTGATGTCCTACCTGTTGATCTGGTTGATAAGCTGAAAAGCTTCTACAAGAAAGCTAACGGTGTGGCTGGCGAGGTAGACAATCTACCAAACCTCACGAAGCCGAACCTACAGGTCTTGATTGATGAGAAAGACTTGTCTGATCCGGATATGGCTGTGCTTAAGGCTATGGGTAAGTGGATTGCTCAGAAACCGGTTCTTGAACACTATAAGAACATGGCTAAGTACTTATTGGCCGTTATAACCGGTTATGCAGGACACTTGACAGAGGACACCTATAATATGCTCCACAAGACAGTTATGGATGCATTGAATGATCTCGATAAACTGGAATCACTAGTGGATAGCGGGAAGCTAGACCCGCATAAAGCGGATGTCCTCCTGCTTATCAACCGTGTCGTGAATGATGTAGCGGCTCTCCAGACGCTCTACAACAAGTTCATTCCACGGCTGGTGAAGCTCCAGGGTATTGAGAACAGGAGTGTCTATGAGGCGTTGAAGGGTAACCGTGATGCGTGGGAGAAGATTAAGTCTGGTGTTGAGAAGTGTGTTGAAGATAAGGTTGGCTCCTCGGTTAGTGATAGTGATATAGGGAGTGTTCTCGGGGGTTCTTCGGGCTCTGAGATTGCTTCGGCTTTGAGCCGGTGTCTTAAGAAGTATAAGGTTGGCTATGATGAGTTCTTGACGCTTTTGACGATTTATGGTAATCTCAATAAGAAGCCGGAGGAGATGAAGCCGGGCCCGGTGGCTAAGATAAGGTGGGGTCTGGATAAGCTGGCTAAGTATGTTTATTTCCCATTGACGCTTGGGAATGAGGCGGCCCAGTACCTGTACAGCCTCGCCGATAAGACCAAGGATAACCCGGCACTGTCTACCGCCTATATGCTTCTCGGCCTCCTAGCACAGGCGGGTGGTGCTGTGGGCACGGGTGTTGAGGCCGGCGTTATAAGTGCATTGACGGGCGGTGTGGGGCTAGCGGTATTCGCAGGTGTGGGGCTGGCTGATCTGGCTAACCAGATAGCCTATTACTTCACAGACCCGAACTTCCGTGACGCAGTGGATCAGCTTATACAGGATGTCAAGTCTGGCAAGATGAGTGCCTCGGAGCTCGGCACCATAGCCGGTGCACTTATCACGTTGGCCGCTATGCCTCTCGGGGACAAGCTGGTCAAGTTCAAGTGGGGAGGTAAGCTAAGCATCTACGACAAGGTTCTTGATGCGAAGAAGATGGTGTATAGTAAGATAGCGGATAAGCTCTACAAGGTAATCGAGAGCATAAAGGATAAGCATCCCAAGCTGGCGGCCTCGCTTATGAAGCTCTATCTCAAGGCGTTGGAGAAGAGTAGCTATAAGGTCGGCGTTGTAAGGCTTATGGGTGGGGAGCACCCAGAGGAGGTACAGGTAGTAGCGAAGCCGAGTCTTGACGAGGATGGTAATCTTGTTATTACGTTGTTTGTGAAGGAGAAGGGCCGAATTATAGGTAAGTACACCGTTGAGCCCCTCGACACACGTTTCGCTAGTGCCAGCTATGTGGAGGGAGATAATCTCTGGGATGTACAGCTAGGCATCATGAGGAAAATAATCGATAAGTTCAACGGGCGCCTAGGGGCTAAACAGGTAGATGAGGCCATAAACACTATTATTAAGACTATCAATGAGCTGGGCAGGGATCCGAAGCTCATCGATGATGCCAAGGCGATGATAAACAATATCTTGAAGGGAAGGTTCAAGGTAGGCGTTGTGAGCCATGCTACGTATAAGGCGGACTACCTCATAGTGCCGGGCGAGAAGACCGGTAGGATAGTCATTATCCCTAAGAGCGGCGGTAAGCCCTTATCGGCTATGTATCATATTGTCCGTGGAGAGCAGAGCGTGGCCCATATAGAGTTCACGAGCTCTTCTCATGAGGGTCTTGTGCCGCCCGAGGTTTTCCAGAAGATATTGTTTGATCTTACAAATACTGATGCGTTCAAGGATGTCCACTTGATAGATGTGAAGTCCCCTAATCAGAACACGGTTGTGCTTGTACGTGAGGGTGATAGGTGGAGCTTTCTCTCGGAGAAGGGCGGGGTCGTGGTTGGTCGTGGCAAGGAGTTCGATGTTAAGATCGGGGATGCTGTGTTTAAGGGTGATGGTGTGCTCAGGAGCGTGTATGCTGTGAGCAAGGACGGCAAGTACGTGAGTCTCTTGGTGGCTAAGATAAAGTTTGGTAAACAGGCGTCTAAGCAGTTATTTAGTGAGCTATTAAGGCTCGGCATGGATCCCGATACTGGTGCTGGGTTTGAGAAGCTCTTGACGGACGGGTTCCGTTTCGCCGTGGAGGAGCTACGGAAGGGCATGGATCCCGATACTGTGATAAAGCAGGTTAGCTCTAAGATATGGGAGGGCCTTGGTAACATGGGCATGGATGAGGAGGCCGCTAATACTCTCAGCCAGGCACTGGCTCAGAAGCTTGTACAGATAGCGAAGGCGTTGGGTGATAAGGCTAGCAGGGCTAGGCCGGTCGGGATTATAACGAAGTCTGGCGACACGGTTTCTCTTCAGCTCAAGATGGTTGTGCCGGAATCGGCTATGAGCCAGGCAGTCAAGGCTATGAGCCAGGAGGAGAAAGCGGAGCTGATAGAGAAGGCGGCGGGGGAGAACACGGTATTGACGGAGAAGAGCCTTGTGGAGGAGATAAGTAAGGAGACCGGGCTCCCCGTGTCGGCGGCGGCGGAGATAGTGGAGGATGTGCTGAGCAAGGTGATCGAGAAGCCTGTCTATGTTGTCCGTACCCTAGAGGGCGGCGGGGTTGTAACGGCTACCCGTACAGAGGGCTTAGTGGTGCAGGCTCCACTGGAGGAGAAGGTATCGATTCCTGAGCTCCATGAGGATGTGTATCTCGTGCACCAGGTGGAGCGGGAGGCCCCGCCCCTAAGGGTTACACGGGTAGTGGAGCGCTTGGTCGAGCTCCCCGGCTCTGAGAGGATCGATATACCGGTGCTTGAGAAACAAGTGTATCTTGTGACTGAGAAACAGGTGCCCGGCTCTGTCGAGACGGTGCGTAGCGTGACGAACAACGTCTTGGAGCGTGCCTTGGAGGAGAAGGCTACGGTACCGGTGCAGGAGCAGGACATATATAATGTGGTCATCGAGAAGAAGATGCCTAAGGTGTTGGAGTTTACACGCTCAATCACTAATATTATACCGTTCTCGGTGGAGGAATCTGGGATAGTGGTGCCTGTGGAGAAGACTGTTACGATAACGCTTACAATACCTGTGCTGAAACAGGTGTATGTGCCGGCCGAGAAGCTTAAGACCGTGCCACGGGAGAGCGGCGGCGGTAAGCCGGGCACGGCTGTCCCAGCCCCGCCATGGATGATACCGTCACCGCCCGGTGTACGTAGCTTTGCCGGTGGCGGAGCCGTGGGCGGAGAAGGAGAGGAGCAGTACGAGGTAGTCCAGATATAGCGTGGATTGGGGAAAACATGGGCTGAAAAATGTATATGAGCTAGGTAATCTACCAGAAAAACACCCTGTTTTTATTTTATTGTAACAATTGGAAATCAGTAATCCAATGACCCTTAATCAAACACTTATCCCTATTATCTCTATAGACAATATTTAGCCCGCTAAGATCTAGCAAACCATTAATAAATGCCTTTCTTAGCATATCTTCAGCAACAATAATAGGATCGCCATTGACTATTTCAAAACCCAGTATATCCCTACATTCAGATCCACCCCATTCTCCAAGGCAATAATAAAATATTTCAACTTCGACAATGTTAATATCACGACAATATTGTTCATGACATTTGAAAAATCCATGTTCTTTACAGCGACATAGTTTTGCCCTCGCTGGCATTATTGTAAGTCTGTGTACAAGATAAATAGTATTGTTAATTAGTATCCTTATTCCTCCTGCAATATTGATACCAGATCCTCTTTTTTCTTTTGATTGTGTATATATTGTTGTCATGTATGTCATATTTATTTCACCATTTGAGATCATTAGTCACATTATAATACATCTTTATCGGCTTACCATCCCTCGAAATCACTATTTTCCTGATCTTCCTATTCCTAAAGTCCCAGAACAAATCCAATATTGAGTCATACCAGAACGGCTTAATAATACCATTGTTTATGTCATCAATACTATTGCAACGTACCTCTGTCGTCGCATCTAAATTAGTACGATAATCTGGCCCACACACAATAGCAACACCATTATCAAAATAAATCTCGTACTCCAGATCCTTTTCTATCATATCATACTTTTTGAGAATATAAGACAACCTAACCATTTATCTCTACCTCATATACATTTGCTATAGATATAGTGTTCCTCCCCATTCTCGTCAATATAGCTAATGTCGAGACAATATTCTTTTGTCTCGGCATACATCCATGTAATAACATCCCTAGTATTCTCATCGACATCGTAGCGGTGCATCACTTTTTTACCGGTAATTTTAGATAAATACCGTACTATAGCCTTAGTAAGAGTATCACTAACATCATCAAGAACGCCAATATGACCCTTAAGCTGTTCCAGATAGTCACTAGCATCATCAAGGATGTTACTAATAAGTTCTTTATCACTATCATCACTAACAAGGCTCTTATAATCATCACTGCCGTAATATTCAATAGCTTTGCTAACTTCCTCGGCAAGTCCCCTAAGCTCGTCAAGCTCGCTATCAAGCATTAACATAGCGTTAATGATTTTGTTGAATACGGGGTCTTTTTCGAGTTTTTCTGATAGTGACTCAATTGTGGTCTGCATGTTTTCCACCATTTCTAGTATTGTGCATAAAAACTAGCAATCATCGTAATCATCTTCTTCATAGCTGTCTTCTTGTTCAGGTTCATGCTTAGGCAAGCCTAGAATATTCATTGCCTCCTCTTCAATTTCGTTTTCAAGTTCCAGTTTCTTTTTATTCTTATACCACTCGACGAAATCGCTGATTAATCCCTTATCCTTAATAAACTCCCTAAGAATCATAAGTTGTTTCTGCATGCTTTCTACTTTCTTCTCATACTCATACTGTATATGGCTGTTCTGATCACGTAACTCTTGTAACGCCGAATTTATTTTATTAACAAGCATCTCAAGCTCATCAAGACTCAGCCTATCAGCAACCTCTTTAATTACTTCACGGATTCTATAGTCCTGAAGACTATCTACTAGCTCCTTCCTCTTTTCTAACTCTGTTATTCTATCAGTAATAATTTTTTCATATTTCCTCTTAACCTCAACAAACTTCATATACTTATCTTTTGTCATATCACGAAGATCACAATAAATATGGATTTCGCCACTACTACGCCCAGTTGGTGCTTTTAATACCGCTTTAATCATGTTAGGTTTTATTTCTATAATTTTCAGTCTAAGGTCGTTACAATCATAGGTACTAAGGATTCTAACACTATTATCTGACACATTAGCGAAAGAGAATATTTCAACACATTTTAGTTCATTACACGCAAGAATATTCGTGAACAAATCAATATTGGCAGTTATTACATTTGTTTCTACTCCATGCTTTTCTGGATTCATAATTATATTTTCTAGGTGTTTTAGAACGCACTTTTCTAGTTTAGGGCCGAGCATTTCTTATCACCCAAGTTGTGTTTATAATACTTTGGAGAGATGGGGACGAGATATGTTTTAGGGATTTACCATTCATGTTTTTCACCTGTTCTAGTTATATGCCTAGAAATGTTTAAAGCCTTTGGGTCTATAGTTTGTTGGTGGTCTATATAGTCTATATAGAATTGGGTAAGGGGGATATAGTGGGGGAGCGGCCCTTTACGCCTTGCGCCGTGTAACCCTTTCCCGGGGCTCCTCCCCCGTAGCGGGTGCACAAGGGTTCACAGACTGGATATGGCCCCGCAGACGAAGCCCCTATGGAGGCACTCGACCCCCCTACTCACACCTCATCGGGGAGCCATGTATCTCGGGGGAGCCTTTCCTCGGGCGGCGTGGCACACTATCTCCTCCGGGCTCCCCCGAGTATCTCCCCCTCATATATAGGATTTGGGCTGGACAGTATTTAAACATGGCTGTAAGGAGAGGTATGTGTAAAAACCCTTTATGATTGTAGGGCTTTCTTCATTGCCTGTGCGGCTATGCTTATCATGACGCTTATTCCGGCGTAGCTGTACATTCCTAGGGCTACCAGTATGACTGCGGCGGCGATCCCGGCGATTGTTATGCCGTCATAGATGTTTCCGCTCAGCTTGGAGCCTATGATCGAGGCTCCTACTATGCCGGCTACTAGTACGGTTAGGTTCACGTATTGTCCGGTGCTTGGCAGGACTGGTGGTGGGGGTGGGGCGTATGGCTGGCTTGGCAGGTTGAGTTTTTCGCCTATTTGGCCTGTTTTGCCGCCTACGTTTGGCGGGCTCTGGGCTGAGACTATGCTGATTTTGCGGGCGGAGATATCGGCTACTATTACGGCGCTGAAGCCGGGCGGGAAGTCCAGGCCGTAGTCGTCGCTCGTGATGAGTGTGTCGGTCACGCTTGTACCGTAGAGGGCTAGGTCTAGTGTCCAGCCCTTGAAGCCCTTCAGGGTGATCGTGTGGCTACTGCTGGGCGTCGGGTAGACGAGCACCTGTCCGCCGGCGAGCTGGATGGTTATGGGCTTCGTTATCGTGACGTATTTCACCATGCCGCCGACCGGGTATGGCCCGGCTATCTGCATCCGTATATCGCCCATTATCATCTTCTCCACCGTCTGCCCTATGACGAGCCCGAACCTGTCTATGATGAGGGTGCCGTTGATGCTCTCGGCGAACGGCTGTGCCGCGGTTATGTTGGGTGCCGCTACGCTGATGTAGCTTGTAGTGTATATTGTCTGGAGCGTCGACACGGTCTCCCACACCTTCATTGCGAAGATCGTGAGGGAGCCCGTGTTGTTGTCGTAGTCATAGCCTATACCCACTATCATCGGGCTGTAGGCTAGGCCGAGGGGTAGCTGTTTGGTTATCGTGCCGTTCACGGCTATGTATAGGTACATGTTTGTCCCGTTGATGCCTACGCCGTAGGTGTAGGTGGTGTTTGCTACCACGGCGTAGTAGCCGAGCCTGTACTTTGCTACCTGATTACCGCTTGCAGGTACTATGGTCTCGGTTGAGCCATAGTATAGGTTGGACCTCCACGTGATATTACCGGTCACCCATGGGTAGTCGGTTAGTGGTTCACCCGTGTATATCACCTGTGGTGGACCCCAGAACGACGCGTTAGTGAGTGGTATGGTTATTAGATGACTATAGAGCCCGCCCGTGTCTAGGACACCTATCTCTAGTGCCGTGCTGTTGTATGATACTACTAGGTCTCCTGCTATACCTGTGAGGACGGGGGATGCATACAGGGTGTCGTTTATGTAGACTAGGAGCTTGTTTGTCGATGTACTCACGGCTAGCCCGTCTATGCTGTCCACTGTCTCGATATTGTATTGTAGTGTGATGTTGGTTGGCCCTGGTATTGTTAGTTCTAGGTCGGTCGTGTTCAGCGGTATCATTAACGTCCAGTTGCCGTTTGGCATGGTTGTGTTGATCAGGCTCCATTTCGCCGCTACGAGGGTTTTGTTGGTGAATACTATCGGGGGGCCGTCTGTCTGGTTGTAGGCCCGCAGGAAGTCGAATGTTGCCCCGGTTGTGTCTATGATTGCTGTGAATGGATAGAAGACCGTGTACTGCCACTGTGTCCCGGTAGCGTTCACGGCTAGCACGGTCTCTGTGCCGTAGATGTCTGGGTAGGTGGCGTTGCTCATCGTGATGGTTAGTGTGCCGTTCGGGTAGATCGTCATTGCTATGTAGGCGTAGGTGCTTGTTATGGGTGGTAGGGGGGCCGTGGTTGTTGTTCCGTTGTAGGTTAGTGTGATTGTGGTGCCGTTGCTGTAAACCAGTATGTATGGCATGGTATAGTTGTTGAGTGGGGCTAGGCCGAAGCCCCAGATTGTGCCGGTTACACGCATATCTATAACCAAGGGTGTTACGGGGGGTAGTGTTATCGGGGTTGTGTTTATCCAGCCGTAGAGGTAGGTCTCCGGGTATGCTATGCTACTGCTTATTGATGTCAGTGCTCCTGTGCCTGTCGGGGACGCTATGGTTGCCGGTATGAGGCTGACGTTGTAGACGGGGCTGGACGGGTAGACTGGGAGGTAGGCTGTTACGTTGTAGGTTCCCGCCGAGATGGTTATCCTTGTATCGTTGACCGTGTAGGGCCATGTAGCGTTCCCGGTTATCCATACCTGCTTCACGATCTCGTCGTTCTGGCTGAATACTAGGAGGGTGCCGGGCGGGAAGAACCGTAGGTGCACGTAGCCGTCGCTATAGATATTGTTGAAGGCCCAGAGCCACGGCGTATCCGGTGCCCGAGGCATATAGAGCGGATCACTAGGATCGCTAGGACTGACACCATAGTAGCCGCTCAACGGATCCACGTAGCCCGTACCATTATAGAACGAAGGATCACCAAGAAACACGGGCTTCCCATCAGCATAGAGCAGTACATAGGATACATAGAGATGATGACCACTATCGGTACGTTCAATGCTAACGCTACTAGTATAATTAAATAATGGACTTCCTATTTCACCAGTATCCTTACTACCACTATAGGTTAGTGAACCTGTAGAATTGATTGCCTTAGCATATTCCCACCACGTAGATGATGTAGCATTCCAGTAATGCCCTACGATCAGCCTGTACCATTCATATTTGTTTAACGTATTAGATGGTGGTATTAGCCACGAGTGTGTAGTGGAGTTATATACATCTGTGCCAAACGTGAAACTATCTGTATATACATATAGTAATGTCATTCCTTTTCCATATACAAAGTCCCGTCCACCTGTCGAGGAACTCATCAACATCATACGGGTATCGAGAGTCATGTTAGAATAATAGATTATTGGTGGGCCTAGGTATTTTAGGTATTCTCCTGTTATGCTCCGCCATGTTTTTGTTATTATTGTTAGGTTGTATGTTCCGGTTGTTAGTGTTATGTTTACTTGGTACGTGGTTCCTACTTGGGCGTAGGTATAGGTGGGCGTGGTGCCGTTGAGTAGTACTGTTGTTGGTGCTCCGCTTGTGCTTGGGTAGGTGAAGGTTATTGTGGCGTTTATGTTTAGTGAAAATACTATCGTGTAGTGGTAATAATAGTATGTAGGTGTTGTGACACGGTATGTTATGTTTGATAATATATTAATGTATTTTATGAGAGCAACACTATAATCGGTTGGATCTACATATTTACGTACCCGTACCCAGTCAAAGCTGTCAGTTACTGGGTTGTATGCTACAAAGAGTGCGGGTTCATAGCTTGTATCAACGGGTGTATGTGTTGCTGTTGCTACGATGTTATTGTCGAAACATAGTTCAACTTCGCCGTTTAGTTTCCATATAAATGCTATGTCATGGTAATTCGTGTCTGGTGTTGTTGAGGTACTAGCAAGTCTTGTTTCGCCAGCGCTAGTTGATACCATTATCTCGTATGCTCGTGTATATGCATTCAGCCTACCGTATATGTCTTCATCTACACCATAGAAGTCTAGTCCGATCTGATAGTTGCCACCGGTTAAGCCTAGTTTTCCTCTGGCTTCGATTATTGTGCCGGTATATACTTTTATCGGTATTTTTACCAGTCCGTTTGTATAGGATACTGTTGCCTGTAGTATACCATTGGTTATTGTTATGGTCGGCGTGACGGTATATCTGTGTGATGCGCCAAGTATGTACTGTGATGATGTATCTGTGCTGAAATCATCATACCATAGGAACACTCTATGTGGATCATTATAGCTTGCATATGGGTTTGTTGTTTCGCCGAAGTACATGTATATTGTTGTATTGGTTAGTGTGGTGTTTACCCAGATAATGCCTGTCTGCGTGGTTGCATTATAGTTCTCAATGTAGTAGTACAACGGATTACCTGCCGAGTCGAGAAAATATATATCCGAGCCGTTTGGAGCTGTTTTGGACCAGTCTGTAAATCCTAGGGCTGAAAGATTTAGCTGTAAACTATAATTATATATTGGTGACGATAAATGTGTTGTGATTTTTATCAATAATACATTGTTTGTTAATGATATATTCGGTGACGACACCGTAATGTTGTTCCATGTACCACTCTGTATGCCATAGGCTATGTGTATTTTTAACGTGTAGTTTGTCGGTTGTAGTGTTGTGTTCTGGGGCTGTTTTGTCACTATTACTGTTTTTACTAGTGTGGTTCCGTTGTATATGTCTATGATGCTGTATATGGGGAGGTTCCACATGGTTAGTGTGTATCCCCATGTGGTCGGTGATGATGTTATTGTGTAGTTTGTCTTGTCTAGCGTTATGTTTGTTCCGGTCGTGTTTGTTATTGTGATGTTTGTTTCTCGATCTATGTAGGCTGGTTTCCATACTCGGCGGTCGTCGTCTAGGTACCATTTGTAGAGGTGTGGTGCTAGGAGTGCTCCGGGTGCTATGTAGGTGTTCTGTAGTTGTGCTTCGACTATGTATCCTGGGGGTGGCATTGTTATTGTGACTGTGTAGTTTCCTGGGCCGAGCTGTATCAGGGTGCCGTTGGGTGTGGGGGGTACTGTGAGGAGTGCTACTGGTGTCCCGGTTGTGGTGTCGGTTATTATGGCTGTGGCTTGCAATGGGAGACCGTGTATCCAGATCGTGTTGTTGGTGTAGCTTGTCAGGTTGTATGTCCAGTAATCGGTGTTCAGGCCTGTGAGGTCTGGCTTGGGCGTCAGGTCTGCCATGGTGCCGTTCAGGGTTACCTGGACTGTCCAGGTGACCGGGTGTATCTGGACAGGGTAGACGGGTTTAGCCGTGTTCTTCATGGTGTCCAATACCTTGAACAGCACGGTCTTGCCCCTTGGGTCTGGGGCGACTATGTAGCCAGCGACCCGGTCTCCCCGACCACCAATCCATGCCAGGGTCTCTCCGTTCCCCACGTACTCTATGTAGAGGTACAAGCCGTTGCTGAGGCGGTAAGCTGTGTTATTAGCGACCGGGTAGGCCGGGACACCGGCTACGAGGTCACGGCTCAATGCAGACGTAGAAGGCACGTAGGCGACCACCGTGTAGTTGCCCGGAGGCAATGCCACCCGGTAATCACCGACAGCCGACACATCACCACTAGCCAAGCCCCAAACACGCACAACACCAACCAAAGCCCCCGAGGTAGCATTATAGAACCTCACGATCGATCCAATCGGGAACCAGTCAAGATGCACAAAACCATCACTCCTAGCACCCAACACAACCCAGAGCCATTTCTGATCGGCTGGGACTCTTGTTACATAACTTGGTGTGCCCAAGTAGTTGTTGAACAAATCAACATAATATACGCCATCGAAAAAGGTAGGATCAAAGAATATTATTGGATAGGGTTCTTTTGGTATTATGTGGTTGTTTGCGATTGATTCTATATCGCTATCGCTTAGCGAGTTGTTGTATAAGACTAGATAGTAAAATTCGCCGTAGAAGTGATCGAAGTTCGGGTTTGCTAACGGATCGCCTATTCTTATGGGTGGGGTGTACGGGTTATATA
>JAADCY010000161.1 GCA_013154205.1 Thermoproteota archaeon
TAACATTTTTAAAAAGACCTTTATAAGTCATCATAATACTTTCGCCCTACTATTCACAGCACAACCTTAATAAAATTATTCACCTTAATATGCTAATACAATGAACGCTAGTCATACTTCATTAAGATATAGGTGTAAAAATATTGATAACAGTTTCAGTTCAACTAACGAGCATTAACGCTGAGCGATTAACTGACTCGATCCCTCAGAAAATACAGTTTAATATCAACTTAGCTTTACCATCTAACCCTCCATATCATCAAGAATCAAAACTCATAATACCATTCACATTTACACTATCATCAATGCCCCCCGTCGTACAGATTATACTTAAGGGAAATGCCATTGTAATCAGTGACAATAAAGAAGAACTAAAGAATCTTGAGAAAGACCTTAAGAAGAAAAATGTTCCTCCAATGATAGTACAAGCCGTGTTCACCGCAATGATATCCGAGTCAATAATAATAAGTAGATCACTCGGTACACCGCCACCAATCCCTGGATTACCACCTATGCCTACACAACAGGGGAAGGAAGAGAGAAAAAGTCAAGGTTTTAGCCCGGGAACAGTTATATAAATCTCCGCGTAGATGGGGGTTGAAAATCATTGAGACTACTATTAATACATGCTAAAAAATTCATGTATAGTGTTACCGAAAAAGCCATTAAAAATCCAGAGGAAATAAGTGAAGCTGATAAAACCGGTAACTTTGAAAATACCCTAGTCGTTTTTACATCAATCGAAAAAGATGACGACGAAAATGTTATCGACAAAGCCGTTGAAGAAATAATAGATACTGCTGAAAAAGTAAAGCCATCATCCATAGTCGTATATCCATACGCACATTTATCGACAGAACTAGCCGATCCACTCTCAGCGCAGAAATTACTTTCACAGCTACACGAAAAGCTAACAGAAAAAATAGATCTACCAGTACATAAGGCGCCATTTGGCTGGTACAAATCCTTCACTATAGAATGCTACGGGCACCCTCTTAGCGAATTATCAAAGACGATCAAGAAGACTAAAGGCGGAGAAATAGTACGGAGAGAAATCAAGAAGGTATTCTACATTGTAACACCAGACGGAAAAGTATTCAAACCAGAAGAATTCGACTACACAGAATATCCTGATCTAAAAATACTGGTTGACAAAGAAGTATTCGGAAAAGAGCTTGAAGGCGGTAAAAACATAGTCAATAAGTACTGTAGAAAATTCGGCTTCGAATGGGAGCCCATGAGCGATCATGGCCACATGCGTTACGGGCCGCACGCTACAACCATAATGGAGGCCTTATTCCAGTATTCTTGGCAAGTTGCAAGGAGTCTTGGAATCCCTGTATTCAAAGTAATAGGTACCAACATGTTCGATCTCTCGGAGAAGCCAGTATTAGAGCACGCATTATTGTTCGGTGATCGCTTATACGAGCTAGAAGTAGAAGGTAAAAAATACGTTATGAGATACGCGGCATGCCACCAGCAATTCGCAATGCTGAGAGACTGGATAATAAGTTATAAGAACCTGCCGTTCGGAATGTTCGAAGTCGCAGATAGCTATAGATTAGAACAGAGAGGAGAGCTAAACCTGTGCTTCAGGCTTAGAAAATTCTACATGCCAGACCTACACATACTAACCAAAGACCTCGACCAAGCAATTGAGGCTTCAAAGATTGTCCAGAAAAAGATCCTAGAAGAAGTAGCCAAAGTAGGACGAAGATATGCTGCACTATACAACGTGACGCAGGACTTCTTCGAGAAATATAGAGATGTACTAGTGGATTTCATAAAGAGAGATAATTACCCGGCGTTAGTTGCTGTCATCCCATCAGGCATATACTACTGGGTACTAAATGTCGAGTACCATATAATAGACAACTTGAAACGGCCTAGAGAAATAGCGACTTTCCAGATAGACATCGGAAATGGTGAGAGATTCAATATAACGTATACAGATGAAAACGGTGAAAAGAAGCACCCAGTCATAATACATACTGCGATCCTAGGCGGTATAGAGAGGTACATATACATGGTATTAGACACAGCCGCCCAGATGCAGCTCGGCGGAAAAACACCATACATTCCAACATGGCTATCACCTATCCAGGTAAGAATAATACCTATCAAGAACGAATACCTTGACTATGCTAAATCCGTAGCAGAAAAATTAATGGCCAAAAACATTCGTGTCGATATCGACGACAGAGATGAAAGCCTTGGCAAGAAAATACGAGATGCTGGAAGAGAATGGATACCCTACATCGTCGTTATTGGTGAAAGAGAAATTAAGAGTAATACAATTAATGTTAGATTCAGAAGAACCAATGATCAGAAAATAATGAGTGTTGACGAACTAATACAGGTTGTTGAGCAAGAAATAAAAGACTATCCAAGAGTACCACAGACATTACCAGTATTATTGAGCCAGAGACCTATTCCAAGTTATCAAGCCTAGCTCTTTTAACCAGTTTCTCCCTTGTTACACTTACTAAACGGTGTAACCATCTATGGTGGAGAAAAAATTCCTCGGACGACATCTAATGATCAAAGGAAAATACATTAACGATATACTGTCGGGTAAAAAGAAAGCAACTATTAGGAAAGGAATTGTTGTACCGAAATACAAGGAAATGATAGTTCATGGCGGGGGAAGACCTGTAGCGAAAATACGGATTAACAGGGTCTATTATAAGAAATTAAAGGATCTCAGCGATTCAGATGCTGTAAAAGACGGTTTTAGGAATAGATCAGAGCTTTTGAAAGCACTAGAAGCAGTATACCCAGGAATAAAACCCGATGATTGGGTCACCATAATAGAGTTCGACGTAGTACAGCGGCTAGACAATATGAGTGTAGAAGAACCCTACATGGGGTTATCACCAGGTGATCTAGCAAGAATAGCTCTTCGGTATTTACAAGATGAAATAACGGACAAGGATAAAAAGATACTACTGGATCTAACGCGGACCAATAGCATCAGGGCGACAGCCCAGAGGCTATTCGGATCAATTGAAAAAAGGTATATTGTAAGAAAGACATTAAAGAAAGCATTACATAAACTCCTAGAAAAAGGTATAATTAGGCATTAAGAAAAACAGGAATAAGGCGATCAATATGACGTACTGGATACTTAAATGCCGTACATGCGGTAACACGTGGAGACTCAATGTGAGCTATCCGCTCAAGAAAGAATTTACAAAACTATACCATTATTGCCCGTTTTGCAAGAAGAACACATTCCACGATATATTAGAGTATGTAGAGTAAAACAAATAATAGAATGATGAATCCACGGGAATGACCCTAGAGAAGGGGGATGAGTGCACCTGTCTCAGCTGATTATTAGCAAATAATGAACAATAACATAAGCTCTAAAACCCTAGACAAAACCCTCAGGACTAATAGTAAGTATAATACTGCTCCAATCCTACTAAGGCTACCTGGACAGCTCTCTTCCCGAACAGCCTTATTCGCCACCTACATGTTTACCCTGGATATATTTACATTTAATGTAGCATTTTCTATCTAGAAACGCTCATCAGTAGAACTAATGTTTGAAGCTATTGCAAGACGGGACTAACCCTATTCCATGAAATATGTATTTGCTATTTGTTTAAAGTAAAGCTTATTAAGGTAAACCTATTAAGGTTTACTCAGGTGGACTGTGGTGAACGAACACAGGATATGGCCCCTACCGTACTCGGGACTCCCAGCGATCCTGAATAGTGTGGCCTTCGTATTACTTACCTTCGCATTAATAGCTATTGTGTCGCATTCGGAGACTTACTTCCTAGTGTTTTTCCTTACTGGTATAGCTATGAATTTAGTGGCTTCCGGAAAACGTGTAGTTATTCGTAATGAGTATATAATGCTTGAGTATGGCTTCCCTAAGCCAGTCCTTAGGTATGTTGTGAGGGATGTTGTTGAGATCTTTGACATTAATGAATTGAGTAGGGGTAGGTTAGTGAAGTACTTTAAGGCTTTGCTACTATCTTTCATATTAGTTATGATTCTCCCGCTGGCGTATGTCGTGGTTAAGGGTGCTTATCCGAACCCCGCTTACCTCCCCTTAATGGTAATCCCTGTAATAATGGGTGTCCTTCTCCTCATGTACCTTATATTCACTGCATCCTCCTACCGGAGGTTCCTCGTGAAAGCATCTATAGCTACGGCAGTGGTTTCAGCGTATGTAGTATCCATTGCGGTAGGGTTCCTTTATAGGGACTTTTACGGTAGGTCAGTATTCTCGGATCCAACAGCCGTTGCGGTCTGGTTGGTAAGCGTGTTACTTTTCGCAGTACTAGCAATAGCAATAACTTTCTTTGCTGGCAGGAATCACATAGTCATTTTAGTCGACACTAGAGGCAGGTACTATGCCGTAGGTACAGCAAGCACCGAGATAGCGAGGGAATTCATGAGTATGGTATTTAACGTAATGAGGGAGAGTCGCAAGGGTTCCAGGGATGATGACGATGCTTAAGCTACCAAAGAGAATGGAGGAAGTTCTCTTGGCTGTGTATGGTTACGGTAAGCGCGAGTCTGAAGTGGCTAAGGAGTTAGGTGTGAGTAAGCAGGCAGTGAGTAAGTTTGTTAGAGAGGGAAGAGCTAGACTCACAGAGATATTCCTTGAAGTAAGTGAGGTACTTCACGCCGACCTAGTTAGGATCAACCTAAGAAAGGGATACGCAATCATTAAGCCTAGACAGCTAAGGGTTAACGCATACGTGTTCTACGTCCCAGGATGTGGTCCACGTGTGCTCTTTAAAGGAGACATTAAGTGCTCAGAGGAAGCACGCACACTATGTAAGGATATAGTTAAAGCCATAAAGGCTTGGGGCCTCATCGAGGTCTGCAACGGCGCCAGCGACGAAGAGGATATCATAAGGTGCATCATTAAGCTCCTCGAAGAGTGAGAAAAGTATTTACTCAATCATATGAAAAGCTACGTATTTAATTATAGTATTTAATTATAGCTCATCACCTTCTCTAATGAGGTGACAACTACGCTTAATGACATAGTCATCGAAGCCGTCAACCTAGGGAAGACAGGCGTTTTTATCCAGACTCCCTTTAATTAATTCATGTTGGAAACCATGTATATGTCTGCTCATAACTTCTTCGGATATCTGTCCCAGCTAATAAGTTCATAATTATTATAGTTTCCAGTAGCAAACACTACTACTAGTCTAGGAGGAGTAGCAGTAGTGTTCGTGATTATTTTTGAATAAAACATTATTTTGTGCAGTTGAACATAATAGTTTTTCAAGACCATATAGCCATACTAGCCCGATGGTGTTAAGCATTGAGCCAGATACGTTTTCCACGAAACGCTCTGTTCTTCCTCATTTTGTCGTTTATCCTATTATTCACGGTTTCATTAATGAGAATCATTGGCGGAATTTTACTAGATAGCCCTGTATTAAATATTGAAGGATATCACGCATTCATAGATACAGTTATATCTTTCTTCATAGTTTTCACAATATTTATTGTTAGATCATCTTTGTCGGAGAAGTTTCCATATGGGCTGTATAAGCTAGAAGATCTTACTGCCATTATACTAAGCTTGATAATATTATTTACATTGTTTACAAGCATTGACGAAATCTTTCATAAAC
>JAADCY010000195.1 GCA_013154205.1 Thermoproteota archaeon
AAGAAGGGAATACTAGCAGTAAGAAGAGTAAAGAGAAGCGACATGGAAAAACTAGAAAGAGCAACAGGAGGAAGAATAGTAAGCAGCGTCAGAGACCTAACACCCGACGATCTAGGAGAGGCCGAACTAGTAGAGGAGCGCCGCATCGGAAACGACAAGATGGTATTCATCGAAGGATGCAAGAACCCCAAAGCAGTAACAATCCTCATCCGTGGAGCAAACGACATGATACTAGACGAAGTTGAAAGAAGCCTTAAGGATGCCTTAAACGTTCTAAGAAACGTCATGAAAGAACCCAAGATCCTGCCCGGCGGTGGAGCGATCGAGGTAGAATTAGCACTAAGGCTAAGAGATTATGCTGCAAAGATCGGCGGTAAAGAGCAGCTGGCAATAGAGGCATTTGCTACAGCACTCGAAGAAATACCAATGATCCTCGCAGAGACTGCTGGACTAGACCCGCTTGAAGCCCTCATGAAGCTAAGGCAGTTACACAGCGAAGGCAAGATCTATGCTGGAATCGATGTAATCAATGGTAAGGTAGTAGAGGATATGACAGCGATAAACGTGGTAGAACCAGCTATTGTGAAGAAGAACGTCATTAAGAGCGCGACAGAGGCGGCGACAACGATACTCAAGATCGACGACATCATTGCTGCTAGCCCGCTGAAGAAAGAAGAGAAGGAGAAAGGCAAGGGAGCTGGTAAGTTCAGCTTCAAGTAATGAGAAAACCTGTTTTTAGGGCAACTTTTTTAAAAGACCTTGTATAATCCCTATTGTCTAGACTTAAATGCTTTCTATATGTATCGAATCACTCGAGGGGCTGATGGGTATGAGTAATAATGAACAAGCCGTTTGGCCTAGGCGTTTAACTAGATTCGAAATAGCACGATTAATAGGGGCCCGTTCTCTACAGTTGTCTTTGGGTGCACCACCACTAGTTGATCCAAATGAAGCCCCTGTAAAGGATCCCATAGCTATCGCGATAGTAGAGTTATTAAAAGGCTTACTACCCATGACTATTCTCAGGATGAGGCCTGATGGAAGCAAACAAGCAATTCCAGCAACAAAACTCCTCGATGATATTAACAGAAGATATCTTGAAACCACTCTTAAGAGCTGGACTCTCCATAGGATATATTAATGAACAATCGATTAAGGGTACGCGTGTCATAGACATCTATATCGATAGGACTCTAGATGAGCAGGAATTTCAACGTATCTATCACGACTATGTAGCTGGATACGGATATATGCCTCTACAGCTAGATTACGGCCAGCCTGTAATAAGGCTGATAAAGATCAATACCAGGAAACGGAGAAAATTACAGTTATTCTTGTTATCTATAACATCTATCACGGTTTTCCTCACAGGGCTAGCTTTATCACCCAGCATATTTGACGCGATCATTTATACTGCGTGCTTCCTCGGTGCACTAGCTTTACACGAGTTCGGACACATGCTAGCAAGTAGGAAATATAAAGTAATAATTGATGGGCCTTTCTTCATCCCAGCTCCTCCGGCACAGCTTGGATTCATAGGAACACTGGGAGCAGTGATCTCTATGAAGACACTGCCGCCAAATAGGAGGAGCTTAGCGATAATAGGCTTAGCCGGGCCATTGCTCGGTTTTACGGCGGCTATAGTTATTGGTCTAGTCGGCGTATATATGTCCAGTCTAATCAGCGTGGAACAAGCCGCAAGACTCATACAGGCAAAACAAGCAGCTGAGCTCTCATTCATACCATTAGCTCTCCAAATACTAATAGCCATAAGGGGGGTGCCTCAAGGATACACTATAATGCTTCATCCCCTCGCCTTCGCATCCTTCATAGTGTTTATTGTGACGTTCCTAAACCTACTACCGATCGGGCAGCTCGACGGAGGCCACGTCATAAGATCACTCACCAGCCCCCGTACCCATAACATTATATCATACCTAGTAATAGCTGGTGTCCTGCTAACAGGATCCGTACTGCTAGGTATAGGCCAAGAGTCTCTCGGATACTACTACTCATTCCTAGGCTTCATACTGATAATATTCAAACTAATATTCGGTAGAGGCATACATCCAGGACCCGCAAACCAGCTCTCAATAAAGAAGCCGTGGTGGATACTGCCTATCTATATCGCATTATTGTTACTATCCATGCCTATAGCCTAAGGGATAACTATGTCGACAAAAACAATACTCGACTATTTAAAACAGTATGGAGCAAAGAAGCATGAGGAAAAGAAACAAGAAGTTAAAACTAAGTATGAAGAACCACCGCGCTCTGTAGAGAAACGTATTGATAAGACAGCTAGTGTTGAGAAGCGTGTTCGTACCAAGAAAAAACCGAAGATCAAGATCAGAATATGGGATCTAAAGGGAAACATTCTCGTAATTGCCGAGAAACCCAAGGCAGCAAGCAAGATAGCACATGCCTTATCAACGCGTCATAGGAAGAATAGGTGGAAGGGTATACCATACTATATTATAAGTAATAATGGTAGCAACATCATTATTGCTAGCGCTGCTGGGCACCTCTATGGTCTCTACACAAATAAGTATGGATATCCGGTCTTCCAGTATGAATGGAGACCGCTCTATGAGATCGATCAAAACGCTAAGCATACGAAGAAATTCATCGAACTACTCGATAAATTATCCAGAAAAGCCGATCACTATGTAAATGCTTGTGACTACGACATAGAGGGCTCCGTTATAGGGTATCTTGTAATAAAGTTCATGGGTGATCCTAGTAGGGCCTATAGGGTTAAATACTCTAGCCTAACCCCTGCAGAGCTCAAACAAGCGTTCAAGGAGCTAACTGAGCTAGACTATGAAATGATAGAAGCCGGGCTCTGCAGGCACGAGCTCGACTGGATATGGGGGATTAATATAAGCAGGGCATTAATGGATGCTGTGAGGAGGTCATCGGGGAAAAGAACCATCTTGAGCGCTGGAAGAGTACAAACACCCACGCTTAAACATGTCGTCGACCACGAAGTACTTAGGAATTTATTCATACCTCTTCCTTTGTTCATGCCTGATGTAACGATCACTAAGGACGGCGAAAAAATACATTTAGAATATGTGTCAGGTTCTCTCGAAACCCGGAGAGAAGCAGAAGAGGTCATAAGAGCGATTAAGAAGCAGGGTTATCTTCTCGTAACGGAATATAATGAAAAAACACTCTATCTCAACCCGCCACCTGCGTTCAATCTCGGGGATCTACAGGAGGAAGCCGCGAGAATATACGGGTTCAGCCCTTATAAGACTCAGAGAATAGCTGAGAAGCTTTACTTGGATGCACTTATAAGTTATCCGCGAACGAATAGCCAGAAACTCCCTCCCACACTAAACTACCGCGGCATAATTGATAAATTATCACGCATAAACAATTATGGCCCGTTGATCGACAAACTCCTGAAAGAGACCAAGGGTGTACTAAAACCCGTTCAAGGTAAAAAAGATGATCCGGCTCACCCAGCTATTTATCCTACAGGCTTGAAGCCAGGCAAGCTAAGCAGTGATGAGTGGAAAATCTATGATCTAATTGTCCGTAGATTCTTAGCTGCTTTCGCCGATAAAGCGATACTGATCCAGCAACAGGCGCGATTCAGGACTGTACAGGGCTATGAGTTCAGAGTATCTGGCCAGAGAATAGCTAGGCTAGGATGGCTTTACTATTACTATTTCTCCAAACCCAAAGAGAAAAGCATACCTGTTTTCACACGAGGCGAACAGGTTCGTGTTCTAACCGCAAAGCTCAGGAAAACATATACGCGGCCACCAGAGAAGCTATCCAAGATAAAGATACTGAGATGGATGGAGAAAGTAGAGATAGGAACCGAGGCAACAAGGGCTAGGATAATCGAGCTATTATTTAGAAGAGGCTATCTAGCATCTAAAGGCGGAAAAGTAGTAGCCACAGATCTAGGGCTCGGAATCATTGAGGTTCTGACCAAGTATTTTCCACAAATAACTAGTGTAGAGATGACAAGGCATTTCGAGGAAAAAATGGAGGATATAAGATACGGCAAGGCTAGACGTGAAGAAGTCGTGGAAGAAGCCCGCCGCACAATAATCAAGCTACTAGAAGAGTTCGACAGAGTTAAGGACAAGATAGGCCTTCTCCTATCAATAAGACTTGGATACTTGTCTCCCCAGAGGAAATGCCTCATATGTAATAGAGAAGAGTACAGGGACGGCCTCTGCTACTATCACTATCTAGCACTAGAAAAAATAAGAGAAGCTTACAAGGAATGGAGTAGACGTGAGGAGATCACCATTGAAAAGTTTGTCAAAACTATTAAAAAGATGAGATCGACAGGTAAATGGATTGTTGAGATACTAAGTAATGACGATGTTATCGCCCGTCTCTAGATCAAGTTATGGAACCAGATCGAAACATATCCCAGATATGGTATCTTGAAAACCGCCCCATTTATATCGAATACCTTTCCTACAACTCTTGAATACGGTATACCAGGACCTGTAAATTCAAAATAGTCCTCGATAGGATTGTTATCACCTTTCGTCACATAGTAGTATTCTCCATCACGCACAATGATCTTTATGACTCTATGTATAATAAGCCTCCCATCTATTCCGCGATATATAATGATATCACCTACGTGAATATCCTGTGGCGGACACTTATAGGAGAAAACAATATCTCCCATACGGAGCACTGGAAACATACTATACCCATCAACAACAGCTATAGGGGCTTGCGACCCGGTCGCGATCGATAATATAGGTCTGGAGAATATTGCGAGAATAAATATTGTAATTATTATCGCGTCTTTAACCAGCTCTGCTTTACTAGTCCTTGTATTATCCTTATGGTTCCCACTAGTTTCTTGGGTCATGCGATCCGCCTTAGCATTCGTTTCAGTCTAGATCATCGATATCGATAACTATTTCCTTAACCCTTCTCTCCTCTTCCTCCTCGCCGCCAAGCACTTTCTTACCTTTAGAGCCCTCTACTTCGACACTAGACCCACCGACCTTTAATTTGCTTACAACGCCTCTCCATTTATAGCCGCAGTCTTTACATTTAAGGGATCCCATGACAGTTATGGTTATACGGCCTTTCTTATCAGGTAGTGGCGCTACTAGCTGCCATGTCTTAATAACTTCTATGTTCTTGGATCCGCAGCGAGGGCATACAAGCTCCTTCTTTTTCCTCGGCATATATGAACACCTACTTATTCTAGTTTAACAGGGAAACCATCATCGTGATAATCAATAGTGATGCGGGAACTATAAATGTATCATATCTTTTTAGCTTACTAAGCAGTGTTTTTGCTACGTAGTAGATATTGATCGATAAAATGAGGAGAAGATAGATAATGCTGCTCATAGTTATTCCCTGCCAAGCCCTGATTATTAAGATTAAATTGAGGAGAGAAAGGATGGAAGTACAGAATAATAGGAATAACCAGTAACGCTTAATCCTTTGTGATATTGTCGCGTAGTATACTATTAGCAAAACAAGCCCTATAGCAGCCCAAAAACCGATCCAAGCATACATATTATTATCATCTCTACCCATATTCTTGTATCTAGGTGTATAGGGAATGACGTACTATAGTTTT
>JAADCY010000090.1 GCA_013154205.1 Thermoproteota archaeon
CACCTAGTCCGAAGAACTCTAGTGTTACAACGGTCATTATCGCTGTGCTTAGCTGGATCACGAATGATAGGAATACGTAGGATGCTATGTTTGGGAATATGTCTTTGGCTAGTACTTTTAGGAAGGAGTTGCCGCTGAAATAAGAGGCCGCGATATAGTCTGACACTCTTATCGCTGATACTTGTGACCTGACCGCTCTGGCTGTCCACTGCCATGATAGTATTCCGATTATTAATCCCATTTCCCATATACCTCTTCTCCCCATATAGATTGCTAGGAGGATCATTATGAGTATCGGCGGTATTGATAGCATGATGTTTATCACGGTATCGATCACCGCGTCCGTTAAGCCTCCTCTAAGACCAGCTATCATTCCTAGGACTACTCCTATGAATGTCGCTATGAGTGCGGCTACGACACCGACTGATAATGATACCCTTATACCGTAGACTACCTCGGCGAATACATCGTAGCCGAAGTAATCTGTACCGAAGGGGTGCTGTGGTGATGGAGGCTGCATCGGCACGCCTGTCGGTGTCTTGGGGGTGTACTTGGTCATGTAGGGGCCGAAGAGCCCGAGGCCCACTACGAATAATACTATTGCTAGGGATACCCAGAACTTCTTGTTCTTCTTAAGATACCTCCATGTCTCGCTCTCCCTGATCCTATCGAGAACGCCCATCAAGCCATCACCTCGCGACACCTATCCTTATCCTCGGATCTATTACTGCCCTGATAATGTCGACGATGAAGTTCGCCGCTATGACCATGAGTATCATGACCAGTATGCATCCTTGTAGGAGGAACGGGTCGTTGTTTATGATGGCGTTGAACATGAAGTATCCTAGGCCTGGATAGTTGAAGATGTACTCAACAGCTATTGCTCCCGTGATCAGCGTTCCCAGCTGTATTCCAAGACCCGTTATCTGAGGGTGTATCGCGTATCTGAAAGCATAGCTCGCTATCCTACGTTCCGAGAAACCCAGTACTTCGAGGTAGCGGGAATAATTTGATTCGAGCTCGTAGATCATCAGTGATCTCATGCCGGAGGCCCAGCCACCCATAGATACTAGTACGAGGCTTAGGAATGGGAGGAACCACGCGTAGAGGAACTGTGCTATATTGTTAAGGCTGGGGTTCTCGAGTAATTGCTCGAAGACAGTTGACTTGATCACTGTGGGGAAAACAGGGTATTGTACTGTCAACACCCATTGTAGAAGCATGGCTAGGAGGAAGTACGGGGTAGCGGTCAGGATATAGAGTATTGGCAATAGTATCTTGTCGAGCTTCCTATACCTGGCTGCCAGGGCTCCGAGAGTGTTTCCTATGAGCCAGCTAACGATTATCGCTGGAACCATTAGTATCAGGTCGAAGATCAGTGCTTTGAACACGATCTCGCTCACTGGTCTGCCGAGAAGCCAGACACTTATACCTAGGTCTCCGTGGAGGAGGCCCATGAGAAACAATATGTATTGCTCGTAGAGAGGTTTGTTGAGCCCGAAAGCCTGCATGAAATAGGATGCGGCGACAGCCGCTCCGGCCTGGCCGGGCCCGAGCCTAGCGATGATGATTGCTATGGGGTTTCCGAGGAGACGCGGGATAATCCATGCGATGGTGAGGGCGGTGAAGAACACTATCGTGTAAAGCCCTATCCTCTTAGCTATGTAGCTGAACAGCCCCAATCCCGGCACCTATCCATGGTGGTTTATATGATTCATGGTAAGCAGGCAGGGGGAGACCCCCCAGGTCACACGTGTTGGGAGGGGTTAGTTATGATTAATAAAAATATGATTTATTATTGGGCTATCTCTTCCTGAGAGCTACTGCTACGGCTATTATGATGATTATTATCACTATTATGATGCCCGCAATGAGGGCCGGGTTTACACCGCCCTGAATGGTCGTAGTGGTCTGGGGTGTTGTGGCGGCGGCCGTTGTTGTCTGCTGTGGTGTGCTGGGCGTTGTCTGTGTCTGTGCCTGAGTGGTTGTTGTCGGTGTTATCGGGGATGTAGTGGTTGTTGTTGATACTGTTGTTGTGGGTGTTGATGGTGCTTTGGCTGGTCTTAGGTGTAGGAGGACTAGTAGTCCGCCGTCCTGCCATCTGCCCTGCCATGTACATGGTACTCCGTAAGGGTCGTTCTCGGTAGGCCATCCTTTCCAGTAGAACGTTGTTGCCTGGAACCAGTAGGCGTTATACCATAACGGTATATATGGTACGTCTTTTAGCAGTATTTCTTCTAATTGTCTGTAGAGCTGTTTGAGCTTAGCGGTATCGCTGAGCGGTGTATGGGCGATCTCCTGGAGTATTTCTCTTACTTGTTTATTATAGTATCTGCCGAAGTTACCGCTCCAGCTATACTTGCCCTCCGGCGGCGCGTCCTGCCATAATAGCCAGTTGTAGAGCGTGTATGGTGTTGGCGATACGAAGCTGCCGAAGTTGTTGATTAGTAGGTCGAACTCTCCCTTGTACATCTTATCCGCGTAGACGCCGTAGGCCGGGAAGTCTGCCTCGGCCTTGATCCCTACTGCTTTGAGGTTGTCTGCTATAATTATTGCTGCCTGCATCCAGTCCGTCCACCCATAGGGCACTATTATCTTGAGGTCTATTGTCTGCCCATTGGGCAGGTCTCTCCATCCATCGCCGTTACGGTCGATATAGCCTGCCTCGTCGAGTAGTTTCTTGGCTTTCTCGGGGTTGTATGTGTAGTTGTACTTCTCAAGTAGATCGGTGGCTATGTACTCCTTCCATCCCGGTATGGGTATTAGGCCGACAGCGTTTGACTTGAGCACTGCTCCGCCGTATACCTCGTTCACTATCCTGTTAACGTCGATGGCGTAGAATAGTGCCTGCCTGAACCTGGGGTCGTTGAGAGGTGGTTTCTGATCATTTATGAATAGATACGCTACGTTGGCTGGTAGATAGTATGGTTTGTGCTTATAGAATGTTACTAGGAAGCTGTACTTGTTGACTAGCTGCGGTATTCCTGGTATGAAGAAGTTGCTCCAGTCGAGATCTCCTCTCAGCAGCATTGCCAGGGCTACCTGGTTGCTGAACACCATGATGTACTTGATATACTTCGGCCCTGGTAGTCCCCATACGCTTTTGCCCCACCAGTTATCGACACGTACCCAGTAAACAGTATCTGATGTCGTGAAGTATATCTTGTACATTCCAGAGCCTACGATATCCTGTGGCTTGCTGGCGCCGATTATCTGTAACTGTAATACTTTGTTGCCCTCCTTATCCACTACTGGCGCGAATATGTGTTCGGGAACTATTGGGATCGAGTATAGGTAGTAGGCCATCTGAGGATAGTTTACTGTTGTCTTGTTGAATATGAAGATCACTGTGTGCTGATCGGGTGTCACGACCTTGATCAGGTAGGTCAGTATTGAGCTATAATATAGTGATGTAACTTTCTTGGGCAGGTCGTAGAACGTGTACTTCACGTCCTGGCTAGTCAATGGCTGGCCATCCCACCAGTAGGCGTTCCTCAGCTTTATCTCGAGCGTCGTGCTGTTGATCCACTTGGGCAGCGAGGCAGCAAGCCATGGCACCCATTTGTTGAGATTTGGTATGTAGAGGTATAGGGGCTCGTAGATCAGCCCGATAGTGCCTGTTGTCGCAGCCCATGGTACTAGTGGGTTGAAGTTTGTCGGCGGGCTCCACATTCCACCGCCGATAACGACTGTTTCGTCTCGGGGCGGTGCTTGTTGTTGTGCTAGTGCTAGTTGTGATATAGGACCGATGACTACTAGGAAGATGAGTAGCGCCGCGAGGATCCTGGATAGGGACAAATTCATCCCTCCTCTTGATGCGTGAGGGTTTTATTACGTTTTTATCTTCAACCCCGTAATTTATAAATTTTACTTGAACTTATAACTCCAAGAAGGATCTATAAGTCATAATAAATCTTATAAGTGATGCGCGGAAAACATATTGTGTAGACCAATTCATAAATATATATCCCAAGCACAGGCCGGACCGGGATCAGCTATGGAGGCTTACAAAGACCTCGATTTTCCCGCCTCATTCAAATGGGGTGTATCACAGTCCGGCTTCCAGTTCGAAATGGGCGACATGTACAGGAGATACATAGACACCAATACGGATTGGTGGCACTGGGTCAGAGACCCCTACAATGTCTCGTCCAAGCTTGTCAGCGGAGACCTACCCGAGGACGGTATAAACTATATCGAGCTATTCAAGAAAGACCATGAGATAGCACATAGCCTGGGCCTAAACATCTACAGAATAGGCGTGGAGTGGAGCAGGATATTCCCCCACCCGACATACTTCATAGAAGTAGACGTCGATTACGATGGCAACGGATTGCCCGAGAAAGTCCATGTAGATGAGGATATCCTTAGGAGACTAGATGAGATCGCCGACCAGGACGCCCTAGAGCTCTACAGGAAAATAATACTAGATCTAAGGAGGCTCGGCTTCAAAGTCATAGTCAACCTCTTCCACTTCACCCTCCCCTACTGGCTCCACAACCCGATAAGAGCACGGGCAACCGGGCTCAGCAAAGGCCCCCTAGGCATCATAGAGGATAAATTCCCAGTAGAATTCGCCAAGTACGCTGCCTATATCGCCTGGAAGCTCGGAGACCTGGTAGACATGTGGTCGACTATGAACGAGCCGATGGTCCCGGTAGAGCTGGGATACATGGGTGCATACACAGGGTTCCCTCCAGGAGTAATGGCTGTAGATAAGGTTCCCAAAGCATTGACAAACATAGTCATAGCTCATGGGCTAGCCTACGACATGATAAAGAAGTTCGACACCATAAGAGCAGACCAGGACTCAGACGAGCCGGCAAAAATAGGAATAATCTACAACATAATACCATCCTACGGTATAGGGGGAGAAGATAGCGAGACCGCGGCGGAGCACTACCATTACTTCCACAACCGTGTAATCCTTGACGCGATAAAGAAGGGGGTGCTGGACGCAGAGCTGGACATGAAGACGTATATAAAGCCCAAAGCACTAGGCAACAAGCTCGACTGGCTAGGCCTCAACTACTATACACGAATAGTTATAAGGAGACAGCCAGGGAGATTCGAGAAGTACAGCGTCCTAGACTTCGACGCCGTAGTAGGCTACGGGTACGCCTGCACACCATACGGGTTATCCAGAGACGGCAGGTTCTGCGACGGAATGGGCTGGGAGAACTATCCCGAGGGATTCATGGATGCTGCTAGGCACGCATCCAAGTACTCGGACACCATAATAGTCACCGAGAACGGGACCTCGGATCCAAGAGACCTGTACAGGCCAGTCTACATAGTCAACCATATCTATGTCCTGAGAAAAATGATCGATGAAGGACTGCCGATCAAGGGCTATATGCACTGGGCACTAACAGATAACTATGAATGGGCGCACGGCTTCAGGCAGAAATTCGGTCTCTATGAAGTAGACCTTACAACGAAAGAGAGAATACCCAGAATGTCCTCCAAGATATTCAAAGACATAGCCACGACGAACTCTTTGCCCAAAGAATATTTGAAGTACTTGATAGATCTAAAGATCTAGGGGCGGAGTATCCTTGAAGACGATAGCGATAGATGAGAAGACATGGAGGAAGCTAAAAGAGATCAGGGAGAAGCTCGGCGCCCAGTCCTACAATGAACTCATAAATATCTTGATCGAGGAGTGGAGGATAAAGAAGATCAAGGAGAATGTGGAGTCGATAAACACTGATATACCAGCATCAATGGTAGACAAGTACTTAGCGAAGATAAAGGGCGGTAAGGAAGAAAAACAATGAGCGTTCTCGAACGCTACGAGAACATATTATTAGACCCTACAGCCCTCATAGTCTTGCACAGCCGTGAATACAAGGAGTTCATCCCCATAATAGTTGCGAAGCTCAACGCATACACGACTATTTTCTCCATAATCGAGTACTTGTCTCTCATAAGCTATTATGGTAGAAAACCCGGGAAAACCATAATCGACAGGCTTAAAGAGATCTATAATATCGCGGAAATAACAAATGAGACTATGATAAAAGCAGCATCTATAAGATCAGATCTTCTCAGACATGGTGTTAGGGCAGAATTGCAGGACATAATACATGTTGCTATATGTAAGGAGAAAGGACTAATCCTCGTAACAGGCGATCCCGAGAGATACGAGCCCATGAAGAAATATGGAATAGAGATAATACATATCGGAGAACTCATAAACATCATTAAGAGGATCCTTGATCAAAGCAAACAAGTCTAGAAGCCATAGAGCCAGGACGCCCGAACAAACCCGTGGCAAACCTGTTGTCCGAGCTATCTCCTGGCTCTCCCCTAGCAGGGCTAAAAACAAAAACTTTTGTTTTAACGTCTCCTCGTGGCCAGAGCCGATAACGCTATGGCTATAACAACTAATGCTATCGTTACATATTGTAGAATCACTGCCCTGCTGTATAATCCTGTGTTAAGCTCGCCAGTCTCACCGAGTTTCTCGTTAATAAATGATCTTAGTCCTTGGCCAAGGCTTGATGTTGTATTATCTATCTTTAGCGATAGTTTATTCTGAGTATTTGATAAATCCATCATTTTAGCCTGGAGTTTATTCATAGAGTTCGTAATGGTTCTGTTCAGCGATAGGATCTCCGATAGAACGTTTGTGTTGTACTTCGCTATTCTTTCAAGAATGAGTGTCTGCATTGATGATAGGGTGGTGTTCAATAGTTTTATTGATGATAGTATTTTTGTTGTTAAGTTGTTAGTGGTTGTTGTTCCTTGAACTATTTTTTCGTTTAGATTGCTTACGATAAGTATTAGTTTCTTGAGGTTCTCTGAGATTGTTTCTACATCTATTTTTAGCCCCTTGCTGATCAATTTCTTGATATCGTCTAGGTTTGCCGTAATATTCATGGATTTTGTATTGATTACCCCGAGTATTTCACCGGACTTTGTTATGATTAATTGTTTTAGTTCTGCCTGGCTATCAAGCAGGTTCTTTATCTTGATTCTCATTAGCCCGATACTGGAGTTGATAATCACTAGATTGTCCTTTACATCTGTGATCCCGGCATTAATATTGTCGAGTTTTGCCTCGATCTCTAAATGCTCTTTCCTGTCATTAACCATGAACGATACTATGAGATCAGCCAATGTATTGTTCAGGCTTTTAATCATATATGTCGTATTGCTGCCTACTTGTTCGACGAGATTCTTGAGCTCGTCTATGGATAGCCTGGTATTGTTTATTTCTTGTAGTGCTTTCTCCAGCATTTTCCCTAGATCTCCCTGTACGGATATACTGTTGTTGATCAACTCTTCTATCGCTGATAGCTTCGCTTTTATCATGCCGCCCGTAGTGTTTAGCTCTGCGAGGATGTCTCCTGCTTTAGTTATTGTTAGGTTTACTAGTTTTAGACCGGTTGAATTGATCTCTTCTAGTCCAGCCCGTATAATGCCCAGTGTAGAGTTGATGAGTACTGCGTCGTTTTTAACGGATATTATGGTGGCGTTAAGGTCTTCTAGCTTCGTTGTTATGTTTAAGAGGATATTCTTCGTGCCGGCTAGTCCTTCTAGTATTATGTCGGCTAATGAGCCGTTTATGTTCTGGAGGCTCAGCGTTATATTGTTACCTAGAGCACTCACTAGTTGTTGGAGCAGCTTAACTTCTATCAATGTATTATTGATAAGTGATACTATGTTTGTCAGATTTATTGTTTGGCTCGGTATGTTCAGCGTTATGTTTGAACCTATTATTTTCGACAGATATAGGGCTGTGTTCCCTGATGATGTTAGATTGTACAATGCGACTATATGTGTGCCAGAATAATATCCTGTGGCGGGTATCGTTGCTGATATTATGCCGTCGGGCGTAGGTGTTGTGTTTGTGAGTATGACTTTGTTATCTATCATTAATCTGTAGTTTTGGCCTGGCGGTATGCCGTTGCAGATTATTGTTATGAATCTTGTCGTGTTGGTTATGTATGGTGGTATGATCTGTATGGATGGCTTGACGTCGAAGTAGATACTTCTGGGATAGATTCCCGGGTATTGATGCCCGTACTGATCTCCTATCCATATCCGGTGCTTTCCGGACGGGCTCGGAGGTATTATGATTGGTATGTTCATCGTTGAGGAATTGACTATGAATTTCGATAACGGTATGTTGTTGCCGTTGTCATCATAATATACTACGAATGTATAGTTAGTGTAGTTCTCGAGATGGTAGAGGCTGATGTTTATGTGGTCGCCTACATAGCCGCTTGTCGCACTGATATTCATACAGGGTGTAACATTGATTGCCAAGCCCAAGTATATCTTTATGTAGCCGTCGGAGATATTCAGGTAGTATACGCCTGCATACGTTAGATTTAACGGTATGTTGAAACTGAATAATCCGGGCTGCGGCGATGTCAGTGGGAGGCCAGCGTATCCTATGGGAACATCGAGTAACTGCTTGATCTTCTTACCCGTTGTGTTAAGGAAAGTTATCTTTAGACGGCTCCCGATATGCCAGCCAAACAGTACGAACTCTAGTCTTTGGCCAGTATAGAATGTTTTACGTGTTGATGGATTATATATTATGGTGCCGTTTTGATAGAGGTAGCCTGTTGTAGCGTTCAGAACCCTTCTCGGTATGACAACGAGGTCGTTGTGCCCCTTGTCATATATTGTGCCGGTCACTGTATCGTTTAGCTCAACGTAATAGGGTGTACCAGTGTATACTCCATATAGCCCTAGGTCAGGAGCCTGCAGAGTTGTGTTGATCCCCGTCCATAGCCATGGGGGATTATAGTCTCCGCCATAGATTATCTGTGTTCTAGGCTCTGCTCTGGAGAGATTGTATGTCTCAGTAGTGTTCGTGAACAGTATGTCGAAGGACTTATCAGTTGGGAGTGCGCCGGTCAAGACTCTGATCGTGCTGTTGGCGTATATGTACTGGTTATCCATTACGTTGTAGCAGTATGTTCCAGGCAGTACTTTGAAGCTATTGGTAGAGACGATTATGTCGGATGAAGAGATAGAGCCTCTCCTGCTTGGTGGCTGATCTGTTATCTTGACATAGTATGTCTTATTATATATGAAGTATCCAGGGATAATTGCCGTCAGTATATTATTCCCGACTGTTACTTCGATCTGCTTCCAAGTACTATACATAAATGTTCCCGAGATAGTTATGGGAACCAGTAGGTTAGCGGTTGAGTTGATGTATCTCTGGTTAATTGGGCCGATGAACCATGCATCACCCGGGCTTATAGTGTCCTGGTTATTCGTCGAGAACCATATGTAGATGTTGGCGCCAGCCGGGATATCAACGTCTGTGAAGTTGAACACCATCTTAGTCCATCCATAGATCGTGAAGGTCGCGTTCGTATTGTTTCCTTCTGGATAAACGTAGAATGTTCCCGTTAACGCTGCTCTTACCGGAGTGGTTATAGGGGGGAGTAGGGGCGCTAGTACGGCGGCTAGTATTATGGCTGATAATAGTATGCTTCTTATTTTCACCGACACTATGGCTCACGACCACTCTTAATGAAAATAAATTTGTATAATTGTAATATATATGATAATCGTTTGCAAGACGGATTATGTTATATCGTGAGCGGCCACAGCAGGGGGATGACCAATGCATTCCTCTGCCATTGACCGCTCATTAGTTTAAAAATCATTTCTTCTTCAAGCCGAATATTATTGATAAGGCTATTGCTACTCCCACCATGATCAGGGTCGCGTACTGGTATTGTAGCATCGATGAATACAGCATGTTATTCTGTGTTTTGAGCTCACCTGTTTTCGCTTCTAAGTAGCTCTTGATATCAGTACCGATATTCTTGGACGACTCTATCTTTGCGGAGAGACTGTTTTGTCCGGCTAGAACGCTTGTCAGTGTATTGTTGAGCATTGAGGTCTGCCTGGTTATCGTCGCCACTGATCTCATTATTTCAGATGATATGCTTTGATTCACGATCGTTATCTTCGAGAGTATTTTCTCTTCGACAACCTTTACTAGACTATTCAGCTCCCCTATGCTTTTTGATAGGGAATTCAGTGCTTGGAGATTGCCTGATACCTTGTTCGACATAGTCGTATTTAGTGATTCGATAACATTGAGGAGCTCCGCCAGCTTTTGTGATATGGAATTATAATCTACTTTTAGTCCGTCCATGATAGCTTTCTTCAGATCTTTCAATGAGATCGTTATGTTTCCTGTGCTCGTAGCTATGAGGCCCTTGATCTCCCCGGTACTGGTTATTATTAATGATTTTAGCTCAGCACCTGACTTTATCAAGGTCTCCGTGTTCAGTATGATCTTGCCTAGCTTAGTGTCTAGTATGATTGTGTTTCCTAGGATTTTCGATACCGTAGCGTTTAGCTCTGAGAGTTTCGTCAGTATTTCCAGGTGTTCTTTTCGCTCATTATATTGTAGTGTCAATGCTAGTTTGATCTGGGTGTTATTTATGCTTTTGAGCTGTATAGTTGTGTTTGCCTCTAATTGTTTTATCAGTGTCTTCAGTTCATCGATCTTTACGTCTGTATTGTTGATCCTTGACAACACTTTGTTTATCAATATTGTTATGTTCTTGTTCAGCCCGACGATCTGATCCGCCAAGGAGTTTAGTGCTTGTAGGCTAGCGTTTATTTCGATATACGTGGTATTTATTGTTCCTATGATCTCTCCTGTCTTCGTGATTACCAGGTTGGTTAGCTTGGCAGATGTAAGGTTAAGTTCTTGTAGCGTGGTTGTTATGTTCCCTATTGCTGTCTGTATGATGGCGGTGTCTCCCTGTATGCTTGTTAGTGTCGCGTTCAGGTTTGTCAGGCTTGTGAAGATCTTTATTATGGTCGAGTTTATCTCCGTCATGTTGTTTCCGAGGACGTTGAGGAGCTTTATTCCGGATATGATTAGTTCTGCTAATGACTGGTTGACACCTATTATTCTAAGGCTTATGTTTTCGCCAAGACTATTCAGGAGCGATTGTAGCAGTACTGTGTTGACATAGGTGTTGTTAAGCAGTGTCAGTAGTTGTGATAGCTGATTAGTATTGTTTATTATGTTTATGCTTGAACCAATAATCGTTGTCGTTACTGGTGTTCCTGTCTCATTAGCGGCTCCCTGGCGGTAGAGTATTAGTGAGTGCTGCTGCCCGATCAGGCCCGTGGCTGGTATGGTTACATTGATTATTCCGAGATCGTTGGGCGCTTTCCCGGTAAATAGTATTGATGAATCCATCATTAGCTCATAGGTATAGTTGAGCTCTAGCCCGCTACATATTATTGTTATATATGGTGTGAGCTCAGTTATGTTCCCCGGTATAACCGATATAGTTGGCAACACCTTAACATTGATCGCTTCCGGGGTGAAGCCTGGATACTGGTGTCCCTGGGGATCACCGAGCCATATCATATGGTATCCTCCGGGGCATGGCGGTATAGTTATGTTGAACACCGTTGTTGACGAGTTCAGGACTGCTAGGCTCAGCAACGTAGAATTCGTCGGCGACGCTGGCAATAATGTATCCGTGGGGGTCGACGGCAACGTATAGTATACGCCCATATAGTAGTCCGTATAGTTCCCAGCGCCGTTCAAGATCACCTGGATCGTGTCGCCAACATGGACATTTTTCTCCGAAACACTCAGATTAGGCACTTTCTCCACATATGCTAGGAACCACAGAGTATCATAGCCATCGGTGACGGTGATATTATAGTATCCAGACCTCGGGAGGCTAGGGGGCAATGGTATGTAGATGTAACTGTCATAGTTTATCCTGGTTAGATTGCCTCCCCATATGTCAAGAGGAAGATTATCGATCACATGCCACGTATTATTAATATATACATTGATTGATCCAAGGCTACGCCAACAGCTGAACCACATCTTTATCCTTGTCCCAGTCAAGAGAGGGCTCGAGGCATCATTGATAATGGTGCCTGGATACACATAGTTGTTGTAGGAGCCCCAGTAGAAGAGTTCGGGTTCATAATAGTATAGATACATCCAACTCAGAGTCTTATTACTCGTATTATCAATCATTGTTGCATTGGGATATATGTCACCATTGAATTTATTCGTTGTGAAGGGAGGCGATATAACAGTTATATTATATCCCGTCCAGTTCCACGGCGGGTTATAGTCCATACCCGGTATGGTTCTTAGAGATGGCTTGTAGGGCCCGTATTTCAACCCGTTTGTTGTATTGATCGTTATCGTGTAGTTGGCGGAGGGATCGGCTGCGCCGATCATTATGTTGGTTGGATAGCCATCGATTAAGATATCTGTCATTGAGAAACCGGGTTTCGCTATAAAGTAGCCGGTCGATACTAGTGTGTCGTTAGGGCCGATACTGTTCCTCTCGCTTGGGGGTAGATCTGTTACCTTCACATAGTATTTCTGATCAAAAACTAGTTGCACTGGTAGATGTATTATCATCACGTCGTTCTTGAATGATATATAGCCAGCAATATAGCTATTGGGAGCGAATGTCGCAGACATCACACCGCTATAGTCGGCAGCCGTTCCTGATGGCCAGGTCAGCCACTGCGTATCAATTGGGCCGACAAACCATGCGTCGGTCTTGTTGATCGCTGTGCTGTTATTTGTTGAGAACCATACCCATATCTTCGTAACTCCTGTTAGGTTTACTCCTGTGAAGTTTAATACCAGGCCTGATAATGGTCTTATCGTGAAGTTCGTGGTTATGTTTGATTGTCCGTACGGTGATATTGTTAGGTTTCCGGATAATGTTGCCCTTACTATTGTTGTTCTGCTGGACGGCGTCGTGTTCAGTGTTACTGGCATTATTGGTGCTAGTAGAATTACGGCTAGGAGTACGGCGTATATCCACCTTTGCATGGATACCACGGCCGTTATGGAGGATTTGTATATTGATTTCTCTTTTATAAATCATATATAAGTGGATTGGTTTGAAACATTATTCCATTACACTGGTATAATATGTTATATACGTTCATGAAGAATAAGTAAATTATTAACAATACAAATCAATTTTGAATATATGCTAAAAAGATAATTGTCTACACAATCCTATTTGCTCGCCATGTATTTCCTAGGGATCAAATAGACCATAGCCACTACTGCAGCCGCGAATACTGCAACAGACAATGCGATATAAAAAGAAGTACCAATGCTCTGTCGTACACCTGCCTCCACATTCACGGTTTGAGCGAGAGCCACAGGTAATTCGATCATTACTGTCTCGCCCGGAGGAAGTATTCTGAGTAACAAGGTACCGTGGTTCCGGTAAAGCACCATGATATAGGCTGGTTGGCTGCCGTCGTTTATTGCCTTTAACCAGTTTGTGCCCTTATCACCGTTTATGACTACATGTGCTCCATTTAATCCCCCGATTATTATGGAGTATCTCTGCGTATCAATGTGTGCTCCTATAGTGTCTTTAGGTAACACGACAGTCTGGGCAGTAACTTGTATCTGGTATTTTTCACACATCGCATAATATATTGATGCGTAAAGCGGGATCGGTAATCCCTTATAGACATAGATAGTGGAGATCTTATTTGTGATGCCGCAATAGAATGGTGTGTATACTCGGGCCTTTAACACATATACATGTACTCCATTATAAGTGGTCTCACCGGTATAGTTGTAATCATATATGATGGACATATTATTGAGTCTTATTACTGGGAAAGACAGTTCTACTCCTCGTGGGGTATTGAATGCTTCTGGCAAATCTGATATGTTTATAGCCCTGCATATTTCACCGCTTTTAAATGGTGGTTTCGGGCCTGAGATATTATAGCATATATTTGCCTCCTTATCTCCTATCTTGATATTATATCGTATTTTGTAGTCGGTGAGCAGGATTGTCTCTGGCGGGTTCGAGTTCTTAGTTACCTGGGCCTTTACATGGTATTCTACAGTATAGGTTGTTGTAGAATATGTTGCTGGTATCGTTACAGCTACCAGTAATAGTACAGCTATAATAGTGAATATTATTGAATATGTTTTCAAAAATGTCCACCAATTAATAGTTTCGACCACAATGTATATAAGGATTATTTCATATCTCGATATGACCTCAATAATTAAGAATAAGAAACAACTATATCTGCGCCCATCCCATAGCGAAGGGAAGTATGACCTGAACTGCAAGCCAGATCAATACAATTATTTCAGGAACACCAATCCGCGGCAACCTATAACGCGGTTTTCTCTTCCTGAATCCACGCAGCTCCACAGTTATACCGGCCCATATTGCTCTCTGATAAGCTATGCTTAGAAGAGGTAGAAGCAGTGTCTTGACATCTTTTGGCAGATAAGCTATCCTATGATAACCTCTCTCGGATCTACAGAGCATTATTTCTTCGTAGTCCCTCTTCATAAGCGGGATCAAGCGTAGCGCGTAGGCCAGGCTAAACGTTATTGATTTTGGCAGCCTAAGCTCGGCCTCAAGATCCCTCAGGATCTCTTCGGGCCGCGCTGTTCCAATGAATACGAGGGCGGCCCCCGCTATTGCCAGGAGTCGAAGCTCTATCTGGACTAGGGCTTGGAAGGCCCCCTGCCTTATCACTAGTGGCCCCCAGACACATACTATGGGGCCGTGGTTCGCTACGAGGACTGCATTGAGGAATGTTCCCCAGACGCTGATCAGGAGTAATATTACTATGAGCCTTGCACGCTTGAAGCCGAGTGCGAAGCCTATCGCCGCATTTGGTATGCTTATCAATAGCAAACTGTATGGATCCCTATATATGAACGCTAGCAACGTTATGATTAAGCCGTATATGAACAGTATGCTTGTACTAGGCCTCTTCAAGGCTCAATCCCGCCTCTTTTTCAAGATATTCAACCGCCTTGTATCGGTTGATCTCATGCAGTCTTTTACCGTCTAATAGATAGGCACGGTTACACATTTCCCCGATAACTCTTGGGTCATGTGTTGATATTATGAAAGATACTCCTCTCATCCTGAGTTTCTCAACGGCTTCTCTAAGCATCTTGAACAAGTGGAGATCAAGCCCTGTGCTCGGCTCATCGAGGAGGATAACGCTCGGCTTATACGCATACGCCACTACGATCCCTAGCCATCGTCTCTGCCCATGGCTTAGCCTATAAGGACTAGTACTTTTATTCATATTATACCATGGTATGAGCTCTACGAGTTCATCTAGAGGAGTACCGGTCTTCTTGGAGGCTTCGCGTAGTTCTGCCTCTAGGCTCTGCTCGACGAACAAGTAGTCTGGCATTTGGGGTACATAGAATACTCTTCTCATCCTTTCTTTAGCAAGGAGTTGTTTCCCATTGATATATATTTGTCCGTCCAGCTCTCTAAGGCCTCCCGCAAGCGTTTTTAACAGTGTTGTCTTGCCTGAACCGTTCCTACCTATGATCGCTACTGCTTCTCCTTCCTCGACTCTGAGATCAATGTTTTCCGCGACAATATTTCCGCTATAGCCTATGGTGAGACTCCTTGCTTCAAGAACCGTTTTATCCCTGCCACCACGTACGTCTATGATTCTCGATGGGCCTGCATCAATACCGTTCTCCATGAGCATCTTTATCTCTTCACGCGATAAGGGTGTCTCTAGCTTTGCAACTTGTTTTCCACCGCGATATACATGTATCTCTATGTTTTCCCATAGGAAATACCGTAGCTTGTGCTCAACGATCAGTACTCCTCTGCCTTTTTTCCTGCTTTCCTGGATGAAACCCCTGATCTCCCTGATCCCCCAGGGGTCGACGTTGGCGCTTGGCTCGTCGAGGATGAGGAGTTTAGGGTCATGAACTACTGCGGATGCAAATGTTAGTCGGCGTTTTTGGCCGCCGCTAAGATCCTCTACGTGGGAGTACATTTTTTCATCAAGGCCAAATCTCTTTAGTGTCTTGATCGTTTTTCTCCGTATGGTCTTCTCGTCGTATCCGAGGTTCTCGAGGGTGAATGCCACCTCGTCGTACGGTGTTGGCATGACAAGCTGTTTATCGGGGTCTTGGAGCACTGCTCCTATTAGGCCAGGGATCTCTTCGAAGCCTTCTGGTGTTAATGGGTTTGTACCATTTAGATTTACTTCTCCGTTTACCCAGCCGTAGAGGAGGTTGTTTATTACTCCTGTTATGGCGAGAATAGTGGTTGTTTTCCCGCTGCCTGAAGGGCCTGCTAGGACTAGTATTTCTCCTTCGCCTAGTTCTCCCTTAACGTCCTCTATGATCTTTTGTCCCTCGGTGTAGCCAGCTGCTGCTATACTGTATTTTAGCAATGCCTCACCATCACCGGGTTATTATTACTTGGATAACTGGGTTATTAATGCATACCCAACAAAGAAGAACTAGACATTAATTATTCTCCGGGTCTAGAAAACAAGCCCACAGCACACAATCATTCACTATGAACCTGTTTTCTAGACCATATCCTATCTAAAAACTACTTCTTCCTGAATCCTCCTAGTCCCGCGAATATTATTGCTAGTGCTACCATTGCCATCGTAACATACTGTAGTGTCATGGCGCTACTGTACAGCTTATTGCTCTCCTCCTTGATCTCGCCTGTCTTAGCATCTATGTAGCTTTTCAGCGAGATACCGAGACTGTTCGTATTGTTATTTGCTCCAGTTATCTTTTCTCCAAGGCTCTTCTGTAGATTCATGATGCTCTTTAGTTCTTTGCCCATGGTGCTGGTGATGCTTGTATTGGTGTTACTTATGGCTTCGAGGATTTTCTCTGTTGAGGCGCTGAGCTTATTTATGATTGTCTGGTTGACTTTTGCGAGGTTCTCTAGAATTATGCCTTGTAGTAGATCTATAGTGTTGTTGATAATTGTCAAGCTCTTATCCATGGAGTTTAGACGTGCTACGATATTATTGTTCCCTGACGATATGCTTGATGATACTGATGTGATATTTGTGCTGAGCTTGTCAAGTATCTTTACTAGGTTCTCTATGCTCTTTGCAATAGTTCCTGTGTCTACTGGTAATCCTGCTTTGACTAGTTCTTCAACTGTTTTTATATTGGCCGTTATGTTTCCAGCCTTTGTAGTTATTACTCCCTCGATCTCTCCCTTACTGTTTATTATCAGTGTTTTTAGCATGGCATTGCCTTCGATGAGAGTCTTTAGGCTCGTCTGGATCTCGCCGATCTTCGTGTTTAGCACTATTGACAATGTGTTTAGACTATTATTGATGTTGTTAGTTGTCTTGATCACTTTTGCGACCGAAGCATCTAGGTCGTCCAGCTTCGATAGTATCTGTATGTGGACTCTTTCATCCCTAGCGTCTACTTGAAGAATCAGTGTGGCTAGGCTCTGGTTCACGCTCACGATCTTGCTCGTGACGCTTGATGTTATATTGTTGTTCAGCTGGCCTAGAAGCGTCTTTAGCTGGTTTACCCCTAGGAATGTATTGTTTAGCAATGATGAGAGATTTAGCAGGAGGTTCGAGAGTACTGTCTGGTTTATCAGAGCCTTGTTCACGAGCTCTTCCACTATGTTTAGATCAGCTGTTAGATTGCCGGATAATGTCTGGATCGTCGCTATTATATCGCCCTTATTGTTTATCAATAGGTTCGTCACATTTATGATGGACTGGTTAAGCAGCGATAGTGATGCCGTGGCGTTGCCCAGTATTGTCTGGATTATTGCTGTGTCTCCCTTTATGTCGATTATTGATGCGTTTAGATCTGTTAGGTTCGTCAGTATTGTTAGTACTGATGATTGTAGATCACTTATACCGTTCAGCCCTGATATCATCAGTGTTGCAAGGCTATTATTCATGCTGAGGAGTTTTAGTGTTAGGTTCGCGCCGAGATCATATATTAGTGTCTGGATTAGCTCGGTGTTTGCCAGGGTATTGTTTATGAGTGTTAGGAGTGGTGCTAGCTGGCTTGTAAGGTTTAGTTCCTGGGTTATGCCTCCGCCTATGATTCTTATCGCTACTAGTTTTGCCGGGTACCCCTGATTATTGTCTTCGTAGAGTGCGAAGGTGTGTATTCCTCCTTCATAGCCTGTTGATGGGATCGTATAGTTGATCATATAGTTTGGACCTGGCCTTATATGTGTGAATATCACGCTGTGATCCACTATTAATGTGTAATTGGTATTTGGCTTCAGTCCCTGGCATAAAACAGTCATTATTCCTGTAGCGCTTGATATGATTGGCGGTAGTATCGTTATTGAGGGCACTATCTTCACCACAAAGCTAGACGGATGAATTATGTTTGTCTCGTTTTCTCCATTATTTGTGAGCCAGAACGTATGGTAGCCACTGGGTAGTGGCGGTATTATGATTTTCAGCGTCTCTGTATCGTTTTTGACGATGAAGTTTTTCAGTAGTGTCGAGTTGGTTGTCGATACAGCTATTGGCCAGTACTTATATCCCTGATCAGGTATTGTCGCCATGACGGAGAACATGTAGTTGGTGTAGTTTGCGAGGTTAGTGATATTGATCGTCAGTATTTCTCCAGGGCTAAGTGTTCTAGGAGCATATGTTAGGGCCGGTGATTTCGCCACGTATAACAGGTACCATGCAACTATGTCACCGTTTCTAAATGTAAGGTTATAGTAGCCGGGCGTGAGGTCGTCTGGGATGTAGACGTCTATCCATGTACTATTGTTATAGGGCGAGAATGATTCTCCATACCATAGCGTAACATTTGCTAGTTGCCAGGTATCGTTGAGGCTGATGATCAGGTATCCGGTCTTGTGGAAATCCTCTGCCTCGATCCATAGTCTGGAGCCTGTATACAGTGGCTTTGATGGCGTTGATAACACTGTTCCTTCCAATGGATAATCATAACTGCCTATGAGGGGCGAGTATATCTCCACGTATGGTGAGATATAATCGATTTGTCTTAAGTAATAATAGCTTGAAGGCTGGATCGTAGTGTTGAGCGTTGCGTTCTCGTAGTATGACTGCATTTTTATAACGTACGGGGAGTAGACACTGCAGTTCGCGAATGGTAGCGGGATCGTAGTGTTTATTCCCTCCCATGTCCATGGCGGGTTATAGTCCGTTCCAGGTATTATGTGGAGCTTCGATGTATGGTTTCCGGCGTTAAAGATATTGGATTTTACCAACTGGCCGGTCGTGTAGTTATAGAATGTATAGTTGATGTAGAGAGTATAGGTCTCATTAGCTGGTATTGGGGCGGCGATGAAGGATACGGTATCTCCTGTTACTGCGTAGTGCCATATGGTGTTGTATTCTTCATAGTATATGTTAGCGGTTCTAGGCTCTATTTTGAAAGAGTTCGATGATACGATCACGTTGGAGCTGTTAATGCTTTGCCTCTCACTCGGCGGTACATCAGTGATCTTGATATAGTATGACTGGTTCGGCATAACGTATAGCGGGGCGAGTATGCTTGTCGTGTTCTCGCCGATATACATGTTCCGATCATAGATGCCGAGGTTCAGCTTGAATGTCTTGCTGAAATCAACGTGTTTCTCGGATATAGTGGTATATCCTATTAGCGTGGCGTTGATCGGGCCAATATACCATGCGTCTCCAGGAGTTATTGTCGTCTCGTTATTTGTTGATAACCAGATATAGATGTCCCCGACTCCTGTCAGGTTTACTCCTGTAAAGTTAATGGTCAGGTAATCAGTGGCAGGTATTGTGAAGTTCCCCGTAACATTGGATACTCCATAGGGATGTAGTACTACTTGTCCGGTGAAAGATGCATGGACTATCGTTGTTGTCCCCGTATATAGTATTGACGAGAACGGCGCTAGTAGGGCTAGGAGAATTAACGGTACCAATAGATACTGATACTTACACATCCATACCACAGCTTAAAAGATTTTGTATGATGATAAGTTAAGTGTATAATCATATATAAAGTAACTGTTTTCAATCAGATCCGATATAGATCCCCTGTCATAATCCATCCATATCAATAGAGATTGATAGGATTGACTACGGACATGATTTCGGATATGAGAAAAACATATCGAGTAGGAAAAGATGTTGTTTTCTTATCTCGGCATATCCCTTATATGTACGTCTAGCTGTGGATAGGGTATCTCGATATCGGCTTTGCTGAATTCTTCGTATATCTTCTTGACCAGATCGAACTTCACGGCTCCATAGTCTTCTTTCTTAACCCAGACCCTTAACTGGAGATTGACGGCTGAGTCGCCGAGCTCTGTGACAACAACTTGTGGTTCTGGCTGGTCGAGTGTCTTGGGATGATTCTTTATTATTGTCATCGCGACAGCTATTGCGCGGTCTAGGTCGGTGCCGTAGGCCACCCCTATATTGAGTGTGATCCTCCTTATCGGTTCTCTCGAGTAGTTCACTATTGGTGCTCCCCATATGTTCTTGTTAGGTATCGTTATCACTACGTTATCCCATGTCTTGAGGACTGTGGACATAACGCCTATACCCTCGACTACGCCGCTGTGCCCGGCTACCTCGATATAGTCTCCCTTATCGAAAGGCCTGATCACCGCCAGCCATACACCTGCAGCCATGTTTGCCCACGTGTCTTGTAGGCCGAAGCCTAGGATCAATCCCAGTATAGCGGATAATCCTAGTCCCGCTGTACTCGTATTAACGCCTATTATTGGTAGGGCCGAGAGTATTACGAGGATATAACCTATCGCTTTAACAATACCTGTAACGAGCCCCGCCACTAGTGCTGGTGCCCGGGTCTTCTTCAATGTTTTCTCTATGATGTACACCATTATCTTGACGGCTACGAAGCCTATGATCAGCGATGCTATGAATAGTATTATCTGGCCTGGCGTCAACCCTATGTAGGGTAGTTGTTGCTCCAGTATTCCAGCCATGATTATCCACCGCCGCGGCTAACACTATATGGATCATCGATAGTTATTATTAGTAGTGCTCTATCATATGTCGTCATACATCATAGTTTGAAGAATAGATCATAGTTATGGCTTACCGTTTATCCCCGATATTGGTAATATATGTTATGAGGCATGAACAAGTAATGTACATACTGATCGGGTCATCCAGGAACTCGAAGTCATCCAGAGGCTTATCACCGCGAAGTATAAGTTCTCTGCTCAGCCTGCCATGTACGAGCCTGTTCCTAAGATGGCGGAGCCTCGGCGTTGTCACATATACTAGTTCATCCAGTATGTTGGGGTCACGCATCTTCTCGAGGAGATCAATTATCTTCTCCCTATCTTCTCCCATAGTCTTAGACTTATATGATCGTAGAACGCTCTTCAATTGTTTTAACTCCTTAGTGTATCTCTGGTCACCCGTTATTTTCATCTTATATGCTTTGAGGACTATTGCTTCGAATGTCTTGGCCAGGTAGCCGCTTGGATCGATTTCTCTCAGCATATTAATCATGTCTGGCTTGGCCTCTAGAACCTTTATCTCGTCGAGGTATCTTAGCAGGTCATGGGTCCTCCTATAGATCCTCATAAGCCCAGTGTATCGTGGAAGAGACTTGTATCCCTCCTCTAAGGCCTCCTTCACAGGGACATTCATGGTCTTGCGGCCCCATGGACTGGCCTCGACGTATTTGAAGAGATTTATGATCGATGAAATATAGCGTAGGCGGAGATACTCCTTGATACTGGATAATAAGTAGTCGTTGACACGTTTTCTCCCCAGTACAGTGTATGCTATGGTCGAGTGGCCTAGGAAGAGAGCTGCTATGAGGCTTAGCGATAATCCTCCGTAGAGGTAGGAGTAGAGTATACTGATCGCCAAGTAGGGTCTCTCCGAAGGCTTAAAGTTCGGGATGAGGACAACCACTATTGCTAGCGTGAATATGAAGAAGCTGAGGATCTGCGTGTATAGATACTTATCCGTATCAGGCCTCTTCCTCGTGCCGCCCATGTGCTTCACGAGGAGCTGGAACAAGCTCTGGTCATAGAATATGTATAGTGAGTAGAGAACAATTGATAAGCCGATTATGAAGAGAGGAGCCATACTAATGCTCAACATGTTCGGAGCAATGATCCTGAACAAATATATGCTCAGCAGTATCGATGCGAAGCTTGCCAAACCAATACCAGCCCTAACAAGCACGGGTTTATGCCTACCAGGCTCTAGGAGTTCTGATGCCGATAAAGCCATGACGATACCGGTCATGAGAGCCGCCACTATGTAGACGGTCCATGAATAGCCTAGTAGCTCGCCATGGATACGGAGGAGCAGTGCATCGCCGATGATGCCTGTGAAGAGTATTGAGAGGAAAACACCTGGGAACACATGATCCATACCTAACACTATGATGAGGCACACGATATATGCTACAACGGCTACAAGGCTCCAGAACATGATCGTAGAGCTTAGATGATACTCGAAATAAGCTAGGAGGATAATGCCGGGAACATATAGGAGCCCCCAGAGTCCCTGTAGTAGCCTTGTTTTCATGTATCAGCATA
>JAADCY010000099.1 GCA_013154205.1 Thermoproteota archaeon
CTCAGGCATTTCCACCACCCAGCACGGCGAACTGGGCGTGTTTCACACCGTTGATCACTATTACGGCGTCAGGATGTATGAATCCATGCTGAATAGCTGCTTCGACTATATTATTGCCTATCAGATTAGCAATCGTTGCTTCAGACAATATCCTTAGAGCCTTTTCCAAAGTAACGAGCTCGCCTTTATAGAATGCCGGGTCGACATAGAAGTTTATATTGTTATCTTTCAGAGTAGTGCCGAGTATCTCGGCATCGCAGATTGCTATTACTACTTCTCCCTCACTACTGTATTTTTTAACGTACACCATAGGATGATCGCTCATTACTACCTACTACCCCTAAGGGTTTTTGTTTTAAAATAGAGAATAAGCGTTTCGATATTTACCGATGAACTCGCTAAAAGGATTAGAATGCTTGGAGAGACGTCTCCGCGCCACACGCTAGACACTTTAGTATGAATACTTTACCGGATCTTCTAAGCTCTGTAAATCTACTGCCACAGGTTGGGCATAGCACGTATTTCTTCACGAATATCTCTATTAGCTTGTTTATAACATGTGCTCCGAATCTTCCTTGTAGGACAAGCTGCTGTGATTCGTCCATGTATGCAGGTACAGCCAGCTCTTTAGCGAAGTACCGCTGCAGTATTTTCGGGTCTCGGTTGAGATAATCAGCTATCCAGCGGAAATTACGTATTACAGTCTTGCCTCCTACAATAATTATCTCTGCCTTAGGGATCTGGAAGGCTTCCTGAGACCTGGCTTTTGCCGGCAGCTTCGAATACGCTCTCTCTAATAGCTCGTCATATGTGTAATCACTTACTCTCTTAACCACAACGACCACCTTATTAATGGTATTGGAACACATCTATTTATTTACTTATAGGTTACACGTGGGGACTATTATTGCTGAAGAATCGTTGATAGATACGTTATAAAGGGAGTTATTAATCCCTTGAAAACAGGGATGGTGTGTGAAGGTATACATAGAGACGTATGGGTGTGCTCTGAACAGGGCTGATGAATCGATCATGAGAACCGTGCTTATCAGTAGAGGACACCAGATAGTGTCTTCGCCTAGTGATGCTGACGTAGTGGTGTTGAACACATGCACTGTTAGACTGGATACTGAGCTGAGAATGGCTAAGAGGATACAGCAACTGAGGAACATTTGTGTGTCTCAAGGCAAGAAACTCGTTGTAGCAGGATGTATGGCTCAGGCACAGCCTTATAAGGTATCAAAACTAGCGCCTGAGGCCAGCCTTGTATCCCCCCAGAATAGTAGCAAGATATACTTAGCTGTTGAGAGCAGTGAAAAAATTATTCTTCTAGACGGGGAACGCGATAGGAGCTGCACGGGTTTATGGGTAGATAAGGGTATAGCGTATATTCCATTACAGGACGGGTGCACTGGTAACTGTAGTTTCTGTATCGTTAAGAATGCGCGGAGAAGACTAATCAGTTATCCTGTTAAAAAAATAGTTGAGACTGTTAAGAAAGCGGTGAGTGAGGGAGCTGTAGAGGTAGAACTCACTGGCCAGGACACTGCATCATACGGTCTAGACCTATATGGGCGTCAAATTCTTCCCGAACTCCTTGCAGAAATCGATGAACTACCTGGTAATTTCATGGCTAGGATAGGTATGATGAACCCTGATACATTGCTGAACATACTGGATCAAATGATAGAAGTACTACGGCTGAGTAGGAGAATCTATCATTTTCTCCATCTCCCGCTTCAAAGCGGTAGTAATAAAGTGTTGAAGATTATGAGGAGGAGATACACGGTAGAACAATATATTGAGATAGTGAAGGAGCTTAGAAGAAAGATACCGGGGATCAGTATTGCGACTGATATCATTGTAGGACATCCAGGAGAGGATGAGGATGACTTCATACAGACTATTGATGTTATAAAGATGCTGGAATTCGAAAGAGTACATATGGCAGTGTATAGTATAAGGCCCAATACTGCCTCGGCAAAACTACCGCAGCTACCGACAAAAATTAAGAAGCAGAGAATGCTTAAGCTTCTCGAAGTCGTGGAGGACGTTGGGTACAAGGTTCATGCACGGTACATCGATACCTCTTTGAACGTATTCATAACTGAGAAAAACAATAAATGGATCGGAAGAACTAGAAATTATATCCCAGTAATAATTATGGGCAATGATAACTCACTAGGTTATGGTAGAAGGGTACACGTTCTAGTCAGAGAAGCAACCTTTTATGATTTAAGAGGAGTACCTTTAGATCGATAAGACTAAACTGTTGATTCGATAAATTCTATCTCAGGGTTATACTTTATCAACGACTTGTTAATTTCATTGGCCAGCCTTACTAGATCCGATAGTCTAATCGGTGTCGATACAGGATAAGCACGTATTCTAGCCACAACTTCTCCGACACCTATTTTCTCTATCATTATTTTCTTCGAATCTATCCTGAATATACCTAGATCTATTTCTTCAATGCTTTTGATAAGATCATCGACTACTTTTAACGGGTCTATCTCGCCCGTATTTAATTTAATACGGAGCTGTACGGAGGGGACATATTCTTTTATGATCGCGTTTACGAGAAGACTATTAGCGATGTATATACGTTTTCCATAGATATCCTCGAGAGTAGATACCATTGGCTCTACATCGATTATTCTGCCGTAAACAGGTGAGGCGTGACCGGGTAAGCGGATTTCGTAGCTTTTACCCTTTATGTGTCTGAGTAGCTGCAAGTTGATATAAGCAACGAATTCCCTTATCTCGTAGAAGAACAGTATGAAGCTTGACACTATAAAGATCGAAACAGCTATAACGACTATATCGGGTGGTACGAAGACGTTTAGGATTGTAACAAGTATTATGAATATCACTATTACATCTATGAACCTACTGATAGTATTCTTTGTTGATGCTGAAACGATGCCTCTATTCATTAATGACGTGAGAAACCTTACAAGCAATATTCTCATAAGAACTAGAATGATCACTACAAGTATGACTGACTGGAATTTAAATAGTAGTTGCTCAGGTGATGGAAAAGTAAATGTCCAGTTAAAATACACCTGTATTCACCCTTTGAAGTATCTTTCTACATCCTCTACTCTCGATAATACTATTAATTGGTATCCGGGCCGGAGAACATCGTCTTCTATCGGTGGACGAAGTGTTTTTCCATCAAATAATAATAGTATTTTAACGTCTTCGGGTAACTTTAGGTTTCTAAGTTCTGTCCCTATAACAGGATCTGTTTCGGCCAGTGAAATCTGGTATATTTTGTAATTACCTATTATACTTATTAATCGAGGCGATGATATCGAGTCGAGGTAGCTGTTGAGTATAGATGCTATGAGGCTTGCCTGAGATATAGGTACGCCTAGCCCGAGTTCCTGGAGAAGGTTCGCGATCCTATGGTCTGTTACCTTGGCAAGTCTATAAGGTACATTGTATAGCTTAGCTATTGCGAGAACGAACAAATTTATCTCGTTTCTACCTGTAAGCGCTATAACCATGTCGATTTCATCCATTTGTATATCGCTTGCATAGAGAGTTACATCTGTCGCGTCTTTCCCGATAACGAATATATCGTATTTGCTGGAGAGCTCGGCTCTTCTCTGAGGATCCTTCTCGACAACATATACTTGATGCTTCTTTAGGTCGAGGAGACTTAGTAGTTCCTCCGCTACTCCTCCGCCGCCAACGATAAGTATTCTCAAGGAAACATCACTCCGTGCTAGGATCAGCCTCTCTTTACCTTAGTATTTTAATAACCTTGCGCCCAGATATAAGTCCTACTAGTAAGAATACTTGCGTATATTCTACTCTGCCGATAAGCATTAGGATCATTATTACAATTCGCACTAGTAGTGGCGCATTAGGTGCGACGACACCAGCGCTTAAGCCTACACATCCCGCTGCTGATGTTGCTTCGAATAACGCGTTTATGAAACTATATCCTTCAGCAGTGATCAGTAGTGCACCGATAAATATAGCTGTCATATGGACTATTGTGAATAATAATGCTTGGCTTATCTCCTGTTCAGAGATAGCATTTCCGTCTATCTTTATTGTTTTCTTGATCTTATCACCGACAATAGTGTTTATTGAGGAGTACTTAAACGCTTTAACGAGAACTAGGAGTCTGAAGCTCTTTATGCCGCCAGCGGTTGAGAAAATCATTCCTCCTACAAACATCGATAGTATTAGTATTAACTTGGTTGTAGTAGATAGCCCCGCTATCGTTCCTATGTTAAAACCCGTAGTAGTCATCGCTGAGACTAGATTGAATGATCCTGCTATAAGAGAGTATGTCAATGGCTTATGGTCCACGAGCACATAACTAAGATCTGTTGCCGCTACAAGTATTAGCATTGAGTAGACATAGGTTCTGAATTCTTCGCTTCTCCACACACTTCGTAGTTCTCCTCTCAGCATTTTATCCAGGAGAACAAAATTCATACCGCCCAGAAACATTAGGGCCATGACAGGTATATAGGTTAGTGGTGCTCTCTTGAATATGACCTGGTAGCCTTGATCATAGGTAGACATTCCTCCTGTGGCAACAGTTGTTAATACATGGTTAAATGCCTCATAGAAATTCATGCCTGTATATACATACGCTATTATTCCGCCGATTGTTAGGATCAGGTATATCCTTATGAGTCTTTGTGCAGTACGGTAAAATGTTGCCTCGATCTTTAAGGGTCTCTCAACACCATAAGCGGCCGCGCCTACTCTGTAGAAATAAGGGAATAAGACCATCGCAAAAACAACTACGCCGAGCTCACCGCTCCACTGCATTATGCTACGCCATGTGACTATAGAGGGCTTCATATGGTCTAGTCCGGTAAGAACAGTAAAGCCTGTACCAGTAAATCCCGATATGGACTCGAACCAAGCATTGATAAAACTGATCTTGAGACATATCATTAAGGGTATCGCTGCCTCAAGCGATATCAATGGCCAAGCGATGGACGTTGCTATCAAGCCCTCGAGTAGCGAAAGAGGTTTTGCCTCGATCTTCTGGAGAAGATAACCTATCAGAATTAGAACCATAGAGGCTATGAAGAAAGGCCATGTAATAGGCTTTAACGTTATCATATCAATTATCGGTACGCTCAACATTAATAATCCAAGCACTATTTCAAGGGCGCCAATAATCTTCAGTATACTGCTCCAGTTAATCAACTTCGAAGCACCATATAGTCGGAGGTCATCTCAGCCCTACGATGGATAGCCTATATACGATGATAAAATAAAGCCAGTTACTGAAATAAAACATTCTCCAGCCACATTATACAATCCAACCCATATAGTTTTAGTAATTATTCCTTTACAAGCTTAACAATAGTAAATGCATACATAAAACAAAACACTGACCATAATCACGGGAACATTGCATAGTATCAAAAAAGAATACTTAATACCCCCACAATATTCACGCAATTAGAAACATAGTAAAACAAAATAAGTAATGAAAAGATGCGGGCCCGCGGGGATTCGAACCCCGGGTCTCCGGCTTAGAAGGCCGGCGCCCTATCCTGGCTAGGCTACGGGCCCATGTTTCTACGCC
>JAADCY010000118.1 GCA_013154205.1 Thermoproteota archaeon
GTTCGTTCTTAGCAGATAATGCTCTCTGCACTAGGTCTTGGCAGCTCAGACTACCTATTCCCTGGACAAGCCATGATGATATATAGAAGCTCGCGCCCAGTAGCCCGACGTAGCCTAGGTATCCCCAGTTGTTCTCCGGCAGTACTGAGAAATCGCTTAGAGGTATCTTGGACCCTATAACGCCTAGCCCGCCAGCGGCGCTTATAGTGAATGGTAGGAGCACAAGTATCCCTGCTATCAACAGCATTGACTGGAAGAAATCTGTGACGGCAACGCTCCACATTCCCCCAAGCATAGTGTAGGCTACCGTTACTACCGTGCCGAGCAGTAGCCCGTAGGTGTACGGGATCCCTAGGAAGACCTTGAATATCGTGCCGAAGCTAAGTAGGAGGCTCGCCATCCACCCCATATACGCTATGGTCTGGACGATCGCGGAGGCCAGCTCCATTCCTTCACCATACCTGTCCCTGAAGAAATCGCTGACGGTCATGTATCCTCTCCTCCTCAGTACTGCGGCGAAGAACAAGCCGAACAATATAATGCATAGCCCGGCACCAATGGGATCCATTATTACCCCGCGGTAGCCGTAGCTGTAAGCCATACTCGCTCCGCCGAGTGCTAATCCTGTCCCAAACCATGTCGCTAGTATCGTGCCATACGTTAGTAGGTAGCCGAGCCTCCTCCCCGCAACAATATAGTCCGCTAGCCCCTTGACCCTCCGGGCGGCCCAGTACCCTATGATGAGGGTTAACGCCATGTATAGACCTATACCGATGAATGCGAGGCCAACCTTATCCATCACGTTCACCTCCCACGGATCTTATCGAGGCGTGCATCAATGCTTTTCTTGTGATAGAAAAACCCCTCAATACCAGCCAGGAGAGACGCGTCCGGCCCGGCCGCCAGGAGGCCTTCCGGCTCCACATACTGTACATCTATTATCTTGACGTAGTCGAGGACGCTGAGACCACCCCTTGATCTAGCGAGCCCGCTTGTCGGTAGGACGTGGTTTGAGCCCAGACTATAGTCTCCTAGGGCCGTAGCGCTGTATTCTCCGTAGAAGACGGTGCCCGCAGACTCTATTTTCTCAAGCACACGCCACGTGTTCTCAGGGCTAACGATCACCTCTAGGTGTTCGGGAGCATACTTGTTTATGAAGTCAACGGCTTCCACTATATTATCGGCTATGAATATTCCACCGTATCTCGAGAGGCTCTCCCAGGCGGTCTCACGGGCCTTGTCCGGGGCCTTGTCTAGCCAGGACATTATTTCTCTAGCTACACTCTCTGCTTGCCTCTCGCTCGTCGTTACAAGTATTGACGATGATAGGACGCCGTGTTCTGCTTGTGCTAGAAGGTCTAACGCTATGAGGCCGGGATCACCTGTTCCGTCGCTCAAAACCATTATCTCGGAAGGCCCTGCCAGCATATCTATGCCCGTCATGCTCGAAGCCAGGTATTTCCCGGCCGTGAACCATGGGCCGCCCGGCCCGACGATCTTGTCCACTCTAGGCACTGTCTCTGTTCCACAGGCGAAAGCAGCCGCTGCCTGAACACCGCCTAACCTGTAGATCTTATTTGCCCCAGCTATGACTGCGGCAACGACTATGGATGGATCAATACCGGGTTCTCCATTGCCCCGTGGCGGTGACGCTGCTAGTACGGTATTACAGCCCGCGACACGTGCGGGGACTATCGTCATGAGAGCTGTTGATGGGTACGGATAAAGTCCTCCGGGGATGTAGGCGGCGATCCTATCTATAGGTCTTATGATCTGGCCGAGATAGACTCCCGGCTCGACGCGGATCATCCATGCTTCTTTGAGACCAGCGAGGATTTCTTTGTTGAAACGCTTTATCCTATCTCTAATCCTGAGGAGAGAACCCATTATTTCATCGTTGGTCTTTTTGAAAGCATCTTTTACCTCGTACTCCAGTACTTCTATGGGTGTATCGCGTGGGAGCCCGTAATAGTCCTGGTAGAAATCACGGATCGACTCGTCGCCGCGGCTACATACATCCTTGAAGAACTTCCACGCCTTCTTTACCTGCTCTTCATCGAGTCTCCAACGCGTCGTTATACGTTCTAGTTCTTCGCGGCGGAGATTGTTTAGACGTATTATTCTTATACTGTATTTCTCTGTGAACCGGCACACCTCTACACCTCTATTTCTCTGCTAAGAGGACGAGGATTTACCGGGAGATATTGTTTTATAGCTAGAAGTGACTCTATGTGGGATGAAATACTGTGTTTAGACATTATTTCTTGTCTTATGAACCATGACACCTCGCACCTCTAGTGCTCACGTTATGTTTGGGACATATTCTTATAGTAAACGTATCATTTGGAGCAATGTCTTCCTCGGCCAGAGTGTCAGGGTGATCTATAAGGGTGCTATAGAGGTTTCTCCGGTGAATCAACTAATGGCTTACTTTATATATGTAAAATGGCCAAATCTTTTTGTAAGTAGGTGTTTGTAGAATGTTGCAAAAATATTTTACGTGCTTTATCTACTCTCACGGCTATAGTGATCATTGTGGGGGTAACACTATCCATTACTGTCGTTGTAACACTATGGATTTCCGGAGTTATCACCAGCAATTCTGCCTATGGAACAGGGATCACTAAGATACAGATATACTATATCGAGGACTACGGTGTACTCGCTAAGATCGTTCTGAAAAACACGGGATCAACAAGTATAAGTATTGACCGTATAACCGTTGATGGCAGACCAGCGAAAGTAAAAATAGCAAGAGATCTCAATGACCCCAACAATATCATGGTCTACGCCAATACAACTATAGAGAAAGACCCGTTCACACTGCCCCCCGGCCACACAGCAGAACTATGGATTATTCCACCCATCAATATAGAGGCCGGTGTAATGTACCGTATAGGTGTTCATTTATCCAATAACATCCTGTTACAACAGCCTATCAAGGCCAGGATATCAACGACCAAGTCAAGGTACCAGTTACTACTCTACGCCTTCATCCGCATGCCGGGATTCCACCTCGACCTACAAGCAAACGGTAACGCCACAGTGTACCTCAACAACCATAAGATCGGCACCTATACCGGCTTATCAATAGATTACCCCGTACCCCCCGCCAAGAGATCAAGGCGGATAGGCATAGCGACCAGGGCGAATAAACTCTACCTATACAAGGGCGACAACCTCCTCGCGATCATGTATAATAACACGGGGAACACCATATTCAACGCCAGGCTCCTTCTCAGCTATACCTCCAGGCCCGACGGAACAGTTTCATGGCTACAACTACTCAGAGATATGCCTACCTGGAAATACTGGTTGAACGGAAAACCGAGCGGTGACTGGTGGTCTCCATCCTACGATGATCACTCGTGGAGCAAGGCAAAACTACCAATGGGCAAAGGATACCCAGTTGCCTCAAAGATATTCCTAGGCAAGGGTAAGACCATTTATCTCCGGGGCAACGCGACATTACCTTCAAGCATAGCCGGAGTAGATATAACAAAGTTCAGGGCTGGATGGCTAAGGGTTAGCGCCGACGACAACGTCACATTCTACATTAATGGTAAACCAGTGCTCCACACGACAAGGCCTTGGGGAGCCTATTACTGGAACTACGTCGTCAGAATAGATCCCCTAAGCCTAGGCCTCCAGCCTGGTAAGACATATGTTCTCGCAGCAAACGTCACGAACAAGGGCGGAGCATGGTATTTCGACTACGAGCTATGCTTGGAGGCGGTACTCAGCAATGGCAACATAGTCAACGTCACGATCCCCTCGAGGCCCATAGCCAAGATAATGATCGTACCACCTGGAAGCACTCCTCCCGCTGATTGGTGGAGTGAAAACTATGATGACTCGTCATGGATGACCGGCTACCTCCCCATAGGGCTAGGCAATTATTCCTGGACAAATACTGTCGTCAAAGGCTCGACTATCCTTATACGGATTCATTTCAAGCTCGACAACATACCGGTCGTAGTGGATAGTAAGAACAGGTATGATCCTCTCTACACGGGCTTCATAGGAAAGCTAGTGGTCTTCGACATGGTAACCTACACGTACAGCTACTACAAAGTATACAACCCGACAGGAGACCCCAGAGAAACCAGCAGATACATAATCATAGGCAAAGACGATAAACAGGGAACAGTCTATGACGTCTTAAACCATAAGCTACCAGCAATATACAGCGGTAGACCCCACATAATATCAGTGCCGAGCGCCGCGGCCAAAGACTTCGAAACACCACCTACAAGCCCAATCATAGTGCTAATCAACAAGCATACCGATAAAACCTTCAACCTGACATGGACAAACCTCAACGGATTCCGCGATAAATTCGTGCTACAACCAGTCGGGAACGCCATACCCGGAATGGATATACTGATCCTATGGGAAGACCTATGGAGTAGTCCGGAATGGCACCACACATGGAATGATGGAAGAGCCTTCGTAGACCACGTTGTAAGAGTGACATGGCTAGAGAACGGAGATGTTCAGATAGGTGTTTACAGGTGCAGCGGCTGGTACCTACACGTATTCATGCTGGCATCAAAATACGTCTACTTCAAACCACATATCGACTCATGGGGCGATAACGCGAAACTACCATGGACAAAATGGATAAACGGCATACTGGTTCACTGGGAGATAGGCTACAACCCTATAACACATAAATACACGACATGGGTATCCCCAACAGGCTACAAAGTAACAGTATGGACTATATCGCCGTAGAACATTCCGTACAAGTATTGTAGAACAAGGTTTTTCCCCTGAAATAGCCTAGTAGTAATAGTCCTTGTTGACACATAATATTTGTTTTTAAGATTTGTTCTAAATGTTATCTAATACTCTTTGTAACAGGCTTTATATCTATAATAGAACATATCATGAATATATAGAGAATCCTAGCAGTACATGGGGATGACAAGGTGAAATACCCATTAGCAGCAGTAACACTAATCCTCATAGCAGGAGTATTCTCGATACTAGCATCCATATCCGCATGGTCTCTAAGCGGTACTATATCCGAGGTAGCAGCTCTCGAGCATCTCTCCCAGCTTGCAGGGCTCGTGATGGTTAAAGGCCTATGGCTTCTAGCTGATGGAATAATACTCATATTATTAGCGCTTATGATAAAAGAAGAGCGCGTTAAAAATATTCGCCAAGTCGGCGTTGTGGCCATAATACTATCATTGCTTTCCTTTAATTTCCTTGTAATGGTATTCGGGATCGTAGGCGGAATACTCGCACTAATCTGGGTACCAGAAACAAGTGAAACTTATCCATAGATGTACGGCTAGTGCTTCGCTACGAGTTCACGGGCGAGTCTTGATAATAGTCTCAATTCCTCCTCGACTTTCTCCTCCCTAGCCCGTGCTTGAAGATAATCATAATCTAGTATATCATAAAGTGATATGAGGAGAAGTAGTGCTTTCTCCTTATCTATATCTGATTCCCAGTATTTCCAGGCAGCCAAGTATCCTATTATGAGGTCTTCGGGAGGATCGATAAGTATTTCGAATTCACGAATCATTA
>JAADCY010000168.1 GCA_013154205.1 Thermoproteota archaeon
ACCATAAGCGTGGCATGACGACTTTTCTAGTAACACATGGTGTTAGGCCAGACATACTTTCTAGCCTGGACGAAGAGCCTTCACAGCTATACATAAGCTTGGAGGCATGGAACAAGGAGAAGTTCTTGGAGTTCAATAGGCCCATAGTCCCTAGGGCTTGGGAGCTCGTCATGGAGACGCTCAAGCTGCTCCCAAGTTTCTCTTGCCCCACAGTCTACAGATTGACTATTGTGAAAGGATTCAACGACTCAGAAGAGGCATTGAAAGGCTTTGCCAAATTAATAGAGATAGGTAATCCCACGTACGTAGAAGTCAAGGCATACATGTATGTAGGTTCAAGCAGGACAAGGCTTCAACCCTCAAACATGCCTAAGCACGAAGAGATCAGAACGCTCGCGAAGAAGCTCTCAGAGCTAACAGGATACATGTTGTTGAGCGAGAGCATTCCCAGTAGGATTGTATTGTTGAGCAGAGTTAAGAATCCTAAGAGACATGGCAAGGGATGCCCCGACGGTGTTGAACACCCTGAGAAATATGCCCCAGTGATCACGCACGAATATGAGGAAATGAGGGAACAATAAGTTAAAACTAGATATAATTTCAAGGTGCAAATCTCTAGATTTTTATATATAATCTATGATCATTTTTCATGAACACTATAGAATAATTTTGGTGACAAATTTTGGATATTAGTATACATAAAATAATAGAACTAATCACAAAAGGAGATGAAGCCGAGCTTAAACGATTCATCGAAATGTATTCTAGAAACAGGATTGAGAACTCATTTTACACCTTAGAAGAGATCGCTATATCGCTGCTACACTACATAAGAGGATATACGCCTCAAAGAATAGCGGAGCTACTTGGTATGAGCAGGAGCAATGTATACGCTGTCCTGAAAAGATTCCAGCAGAAATATGAGAAAGCACTTAAAACAATCAATCTCTATGAGGCGATCACAAACGTTATCTACATAACTGTTAGGAAGGGAGAGCCTCTAGACGAAGTTGCCAGAAGAATATATTCAGTAGCAGATAAGAAGAAGATTAAGATACCATTTAGAGGATTAGAGCTAATCAATATTCTTGAACGACGAGACATAGTTGATGACAGGCTAAGGTTTAAGGGAGACTATAGATTGATTCTCTTGCCAAACATAGACATAATAGTTGAGAAGATACAGTAATATCATTCATTACCTTTTTATCCAACATCTATAAACCATATCTTAACTCTTGCAATAATTTTTGTTAAACACATTGTATCCTATGTACTCGCTAGCCCTGATCAGCCCTATATACGTGTGAAGTGTGAACACAACCGCATCTATATCTTTCAGACCAGTAGCAAGAGCCGCACATGTCCTCTTATGCCCGTCTACAACATATTTAGATCCTAGATAGTCGTAGACCAGTATCGGCAGGGACGTGTCTATTCTAAAGACAATGCTTGTTTTTAATGATGGTTGTGTAGGCTTAAGTCTAGATATAGGTATTTTCTCTCTCCACACCCTGGCAATTATACCGTGTGTTCTCTCCAAGAAGAATATAGTGTTCACAATATGTCTGAGTGGAAGAAGTTTCTCAGGTGTGCCTGTCGGCGGATTTATCACTTCAGTAATACATATGGGCTTAGTTATTCTCGGCCTATAGGCTGGTACATGTATGACATGCGCATGGATTTTTCTCCGGAGCCAAGCATGTACTCTGGCCCTATGATGACCATCGATGATAAAGTGTTCACCCTTGTTGTTCCGGACAACTATTATTGGTACATCGTAATTGTTGAAGAGCACTAGGTAGAGGACGAGGCCGAGTTTATCTGATTCGAGTACTGATTGTGTAGCATATAGGCTGAAAGGATCTAGTTCTTCTACGCCACTATATCTTATACCGCTATACTTCATGCCTAGTAGATATATTATTTCTCGTAATTTACGATACGCATCTCTATGTGTTGATAGCTGTAGTCTTGATGGTAGTCCCGCAGTAATATCATTATACGAGCCTATACTCTTTCCCTGCATAAAGGATTACTCTCGCATCCCTCTTCATTTCCTCGAGAAGCGTCTTTTCCATAGGCGATAATTTCTCCGCGTCTCTCACAGGTAGGGGGAATTTCTTAATGAATTCATCATAGTATTCCTTATCAACGGCTAGTTTTCCCACGACCTCTATTTTCCCTTGATAAACTAATGTGTTGAACAAAGAACCTAGTATGCTCATCGCTTCATTGATCGGCATGATCGGCTTCGGCAGGCCTTTCTCCTCCTTCTTTATCCCACGTTTGCCATGGAGCTTAGCTTTTCTCAGCTCTTCTTTAGTTTTTTCCAGTTCCTCCTTCAGCTTTGCTATAGTGTTTTCCAATGTCTTGATTTCTTTCTCTATCTCTGCGATCTTCTGTTCAATTGTTCTCACGAGCTCTTCAGAAACATTTTTTGAGGCCTTGCCCCTCTTTTCCTGCTCCATTATTTTTTCAACAGGTTTACTCGGTGCTTTTACCATGGTTTGTTCTGAAGGGCGTGTTAAAGACTGTGCTGTATCCTTTACTGTTTGTACAATTTCTTTTTCCCCGGTTCCGCTTTCTTCTATTGTTTTTCTCGGTTCTCCGAACTTGTTTACGAACCATTCGCCTTTCTCGGTTAGTATGTATCCTTTTCCGGCTTTCTCGATGTATCCGTTATTGCGTAGCCTATAGATCACTGTTCTTGCGAGAGACATAGATATTCCAAGAGATGATGATATGTCTTTTATGGTTGCACCGCTATATTCTCTGAGGAACTCGAGTATTCTAAGCATTAGTGTCTTTTTAGTCACTTTTCCTCCCTGATCAGAATATTATGTTTTTAATACGGTAATAATCTGTCGTGCCGGGCGGAATTGTTATAAGGAGTTTTTACGATAACTGTGTTAGGCATGCCTAACAAAATAAAGTCATGGTGTATATCATGTCGCAGGGATTATTCGATGAAGAAACCAAGAGTGCACTACGATCAATATTCAATCAGATGAAGAAAGAACTAGTAGACATTCTCGTAGTCGACGACCCCATGGCTCCATCCAGCGGTACTCCGAGCTGCGCGACATGCAAGGAGGCGAAGATACTTGCAGAAGAACTGGAGAGAATTAGTGGAGGAAAGCTAAGATTCCATATAATCGGGAAGAATAGCCCTGAAGCAAAACTATTAAAGCCGAGGTATCTTCCCGCCTTCATATACGACACGCCTAAGCGCAACATACGATACTATGGACTGCCAAGCGGACAAGAGTTCGCACCATTCATATACATACATCGATACGTGGACTCAGGAAAAGTAAAGCTTCCCGACAACGTCATAAAAACTGTGCAGGAAATAGATGTACCCCTACACATAAAGATATTCGTTACACCCGAATGCCCCTACTGCCCCCTAGTTGTTGACCAGTTCAACCAGTTCGGCCTCGTAAATGGAAAACTGATCGTTGAGACGATAGAAGCAATGGAGAACCCGCGTGAAGCCGACATATACGGTGTATCCTACGTTCCCGACGTAGTAATAACTGATCCTTCAGAATACGATACCTATGGAGCACCACCCTTAGAGAGGATTAACGGGTATCTTCCAGCAGAACAGACAGTGCTATTCCTAAAATCAGCCGCGGAGAAAATAGCCTCTAAGACGAGGCGTTAAACATCTTGTCGTCGACGCCGACTTGTAGGAAATACAATCTCAGCAGGAGGGCCGAGGAATATCTCGAACTAATACATATTATGTTAAAAAATGGCGAAAGACCTAGGATAAGGGAGATCGCTAGGCGGCTCGGCGTTAAGCCTAGTAGTGTAGTAGAGTATCTCCGGAGACTAGAGAGTAAAGGATACATAGTCTATGAGAAAGGCGGCAACATATATTTGACGGAAAAAGGCCTCAAGTACGCGGAGTCGATCTATGAGAGGCACAAGATACTCACAAGATTCCTCGAACTCCTGGGTGTTCCCCACGACATAGCTGAGGAAGATGCATGCTATATCGAGCACGGTATTCATGACGTGACGTTAGAGAAGATCATAAGGTTCATAAAGAAATGTGGTAATCTTCTCGACGAGATAAATGGGAAGTAATTACTCCGTGTTTTTAACGCTCAGTATCTTTTCTAGCCTCACAATAAGCCTAACAGGATCATCGCCGTAGATACAGCAATATCTTTCATTACAGCTGAACTCATCCATGCATGTCTTAATACTGCTTATATCGATGCAGATAAATGAGTCACTATTAGAAAACGATGGCAGTTTCTCTGCAAGCCTTACTCTCCTTACAGGCTGTGTCGAGAATATGTTTTTACCCCATAGTATTATCTGGGAGGACGTTAGGCTAGAATCGATGTTCTTGAATCCAATTAGTATATTGAGTGATTTATCCAGTGCTATTTTTTCAAGGAGATCTCTACGCGAAAGGAGACGTTCGACGCTCTCGAGTAACCGTTTATACTTCTTGTAGTAGCTGAGCATCTCCCATAGCTGGGAGACTGGATTATCGTTTTTCATTGATTTAACGATGTCTACGGCTTCTTCCATTGCCGCTATGGGATCGGATGTTTTCAGGTAGAAACCCATGAAGGCACCTGTAAAACAGTGTATGTCGACAGGTTTATCTGTGATCCATTCCTGGCGCTTATGTCCCGGTGACTCCATAGTGTGAACATAGAAGTCTTTGATCTTTTGATTTAATACTATGAAGATACCATTATCCTCGGGTTTCTCCTGTGAATAAATTGTTATCGTTATGTTTTTTCCTCTAATGCCGAGAATTATTGTATCTCTGTCTAATTCTATCTTGGTTTTCTCTAAGCCTAGCAGCTCCATACCCGTCGCTATATATCCGGCTATAATAGATAATATATTGTTATCGATCACTATACGGCCCAGGATCTTCAATGTTTTCGCACCCTTGTTAAAACATTATTTTGGTAGTTTATCAAAATGATACTTTGGATGAAGAGGGTCCCGAACACATCTAGAGCCATTTATGGCGATGATGAAGCGGTGGCTGTCGGATCATATGATTTCGGCGAAGTATAGCGTAATTATTAGTGCATCAATAATTATTCCAGCAATGATCAGTACAGTGTATTTCTTCTCAACCCTACATGGCAGACGCGATTTCAATGATGATTCAAGCCTGTGGTAATTGTTCTCCCATACAAACTGGCTGTATTCAAGCATACTCGCTGTTGCTGGCCCGAGTCTTTTCCATGCTTTTTCTCCTTTAAGACTGCCTATTGCGAGCGCTTCCATCATGTCATGGAGTCCTGCAGGCATGGTTCTCCAGAGAATGATCGGTGTGATTGCTTTGTCTCCTAGCCCTATCTTTATCATGAGATTGGCTAGCCTGACGGGGCTTATAATGGATCCTGCGAAGAGCACTAGTAATGAGATATAAGTTGTCCTAAAATATATCATGATGGCTTCTAATGGTGTAATATAGTTAGAGAACCCGGCTAAACCGAACAAATACGCGGTTAACCCGTACCATATTCCGGGAATGCTTGATAATGATAGGCTTGCCGCGGCCCACCATCTATTGAATCCGAGCAATCCTATTATTAGGATAATTAGGAGGGGTATGTAGGGTTCTCTGTATAGGGGGATGTAGATTAGTGCTGATAACACGATAAGTATTATCTTCAATATGCTGGGTACATTTCTTAGACCGCTCTCACCAGTCATGAAAAGCGTTCTATAGATCAAGCCTACAAGAATACCTATTATCTGCATTCCAAGCTTCCCTCCGTAAACCTACATGTTTTATCATAGATCTTCTCTAGCCTCTTATCATGAGAAGCTATGATCACTGCTCTTCCTCTCTCAGCTGCCGAGACAATGGATTCAATCACATTAATAACGATATAGTTGTCAAGTCCCCCGCTAGGCTCGTCGAGCAGGAATACATCGTAGCCTGCGAGGAAAGCTGACGCTAATGCGGCTCTTCTTCTTTCACCACTACTTGTTTCAGCTAGTGGTTTGTCTAGAATATGCTGAATACCGAACTCTTCGGCTATGCTCTGTATTTTGTCTTCACTGCAGTTTTCGCCGCACGATATTTGAAGTTCTTCTTTAATGGTCGCCCCTGAGAAGAAAAGCAGAGGGTTTTCAGGGATAAGTATTGTTTTTCCACTACGTATAATGCGTCCCTTTGATGGCCTATATATTCCTGCTAGTAGTTTTAGAAGAGTAGATTTTCCAATACCATTAGGGCCCGTGATCCCTATGATCTCCCCGCCGCGGATCGATATACTGGTATTTCTAATAATGTATTCCTGGCCGGGATACCTGAACCATATGTTTTCAGCCAATAATTTCTCCTCGGTATTCTCATCGTAATGTTTTCTTCTCCTCGGCTTTAGCATCGATGTTTTCAGGAAGGGTAATGCTTTCTCTTTGAATACTCCAAAGTATTTTACCCTACCATTTTCCAGCACCAATAGCTTCGGCTCAAGCTTCGACCAGAGGAGAGGATCGTGGTCTACTATTATCGCGGCTCCTCCCATATCCAAGTGTTTCTCTATGAGATTGAGGAACTTCTTTTTACCATCTTCATCAATGTATACGCCGGGCTCATCCATAAAGAAGACTTTTCCTCCTTTATCAATATTTGATGCCCAGAGGAGTCGCTGTACTTGTCCGGCGCTGAGGCCGTAAGTTATATGGTTTCTAAGACCTCCTAAGCCGTACTGGTCTAAGCCTCTGGGATCACATGGTAGTCCGAGGACGGAGAATGATAAACAATATTCTGTCTCAACCGTGTGGCCGAGGACACCATACCATGGATCCTGCGGTATATATCCTATTGTCTTGAACAGCTTCTCAGGCTTCGCTGTGTAGGGATCGAGGCCTGCTATCTTTACTTGTCCTCTGAAGAATCCTTTTCTCGATAGCTTTATTATTCCTAGTAGTGATTTGAGGAGAGTTGATTTTCCACTCCCTGATCTACCGGTTATGACGAGTGCTTCTCCATAGTTGAGTTCGAGAAATACGTCTTTTATTGAAAATATGTTTTTATATCCCGCTTCACTCACTTCGGCCTTGACCGCTGTCTCCAACATATCCTGCGCGCCTCAGCCATGATGCCAGAGGTATCGCTATCGCGGCTCCTATTACTGCTTGGCCTATATTCACTGGTACCTCAATAAATGCCGCGGCTGGCGGTCTGCCCGTCAAGGGGTTGCTGACGAAGTACTCGTATAGCAGGTATCCTGTAACCATTATTAGCCCTGATAATAGAAGGGCTGCGGCTTCTCCGCCATAGACGTTCTTCGCGACGCTATAGGCGATCAGTATGCCGAGTACTATCGCTATTATTATCCATGCTGCCAATGGTATCTCGATAAGTGGCGACTCAAACTTGAATGTGAGCCATTTCTCGGGCCCTACGAATATTTTGCCTCTCCAGTAGAACACGGAGAATATCAGTAAGAGTACTGTGTATAAGGCGCCAGTCAGGGCAGCGACTACTCTGTTACGTACTCCTCTGAGTCTACGTGCGAGATAACCCGCTACGTAACCCTCGGTTAGCTTGATAACAAGGGTTGCTGGTGCGAATATCCCGTATCCAGTGGATAGGTCTGCTAGGCTTGACCCTATTCCTCCAGCGATTCCCGCTACTACAGGGCCTGCTGTTAGTGCGGCGAGATAAATCATTGCTTCTCCTAGGTTGAAGTAGCCGCCCGTAGCTGGCTGGTAAATCTGTAGTGCGACAGTCGCCACGTAGACTGCGACCGTATACGCTATTATTAACAATATTTTCCTACTACGGGAGACCATTTCTTCCACCAATAAATGTTCTCTTGTCCTGTAAAATCAATATAAAGTTTTTTCTTTAAGTATCCCTACGATAGGCGATGAATAGTCATTAAGACCTCTCTACCCTTATCAGTCAACATGTACTTCCTCACACCCTGCTCCACAAACGATTTTATCAAACCCATTTTCTCCAGCTCTCTCAAGTGCTGATAAACCGCCTGGACACTGATCTTGACGCCGAGGAGTTTCCAGAGTCCATAACCATGTATTGGCTCATTATCCGCTATCTTCTCAAGGATCATGAGCTTCGTAGATGAGGGGAACACACTTATCTCACTCCTCGACCTGCTAGGCTTACTATAAGCCCTAGGTCCTTTCAATCCATGGCCTGTAAGTATGACAACTGTATCGCCGCGGAGCTGATCGGATAGTTTCATAAGCCCCGCTAAAGCAACAGCGGAAGAAGGCTCTACAAATAATCCCTCGTTTCTAGCCAGTAGTTTCGCCGCGCGAAGCGATTCTTTCTTAGAGACCGCGAGTACATCGTTTCTGCTAAGTATTTTAGCTATCTTGTTCTTAACAGGCGAGTCAGAGTACATGAGGCCTGGAGGGGCTTCTTCCCGACAATCATATTTTATGCCAAAGATCCTAGAATATACGGGGTTACCGCAGCTTTCAATACCTATTAGCCGTGGCATTGACGATATTATTCCCCGCTCATACATTTCTTTGAACCCATGATGTATGCTGTATAGAGTTATCCCGGAGCCTATGGGGACTATGATGTTGCGGGGAACACGGCCAAGCTGGAGATATATCTCTATACCTATGGTCTTGAGGCCCTCGATCGATAAGGGATTGTGCGAGGTAGAACCGGGATAAGCCTTCATTTCTACGACTTTTCTCATAATAATATCTAATAGCTCGTCGATCGTCTTATCCAGTACCTTGACGTGCGCACCATAGGCTTTCATTAAGAGGATCTTCTCAGGATCCGTTTTCTTCGGGACAGCCACATATGCCCTTATACCTGCCCTCGCACTATAAGCGGCTATACTTGAACCCATATTTCCATCGCTTGCGAGAAGAATTCTTTTCTCACCCAAGCTGACCGCATGGCTTACTATGAGTGCCGCAGCACGGTCCCTAAAGCTACCCGTCGGGTTGCGGCCCTCGTCCTTGAAATATACGGGTATATCTTTAAACAAGCGGCGAGATTTGATCAAAGGAGTCCATGCTTCGCCAAGACTTATCCTAGCCTCTATATCGGGTAGAATGGGTGAGAAGCTCCATATATCGTAGCCTCTGAACCTGCTCCATCTCCACTTGTGCTCCGGATGCATTATCTCTCCACATATCGGGCACTTCATAACGGGTGTTACGCTGCTGTAGCCGCAGCGCGGACATATGAAGAACAACTTCTTATCCCCTTTACCGGGTCATGCATTACTTTCTCCTTATATGTAATAATGGATAGCTTCCACCATATTAACCAGTTACGATATATTTTCCTATACGGTGCGCTATGTTGGCAGAACAACTGCTGACCCCTGTCGACATAATAATAGATTCGCGTGAAGACTCAAAACACCCCGAATTCAGAAAGGCATTGATGTCTAAAGGATTGAGAGTAGCCGTTAAGAAGCTCGAAGCAGGGGATTTCCTCTTATTAGCTGCTCCTGGGAAGAAACCTGTTTTAGTTGAGAGGAAAACAGTTAATGATCTCGGCAATAGTATCCGCGATAACAGGGTTTGGGAACAAGCTAAGCTCCTCGTCGAGGCTGCGCGTAAAGACGGATATATACCAATGATCATTGTTGAGGGGTGGCTGGGTGCTCTCGAGAAATACCGTGGTTGGAGAATACAAAGTGTCCTACGCGTTCTAGATACTCTCATGATAGATTTCGACATCAAGATCCTGAATACCCCGAACAAAACGGCTACGATCGGCTGGCTAGTATCCAAGGCCAAAAGCCTTGGTAAGACGAGTGAGAAAAGAATCTACAGGCTCCGCGTTGAGAAGAAACCGATGAGTATCCAGGAGAGAATAGTATATGTTGCAGAAGGTCTCGTGGGCCCCAAACTTGCCCGCAAACTACTAGAGGCTTTCGGAACCCTACGGAATATAGCGAATGCCAGCATACAGGATCTATTAAGGGTTGAAGGGATAGGTGAAAAAAGAGCTAAGGAGATATACTTAATATTCAATACTAAATGGGAAGGAGAAGAAAAGGAAAGGTAACCGGGATTGTTGCCGATATGGACTGAAACAATATACGTGGTCCTTGCTTCTCTGGCGAGCTTCGCGCTGAGCCTACATCTTGTTCGCTGGTGGATCCACAAAGCCCGTGAGATCGGATTAACAGGTAAAGACATGAACAAGCCCATAGACATACAGGTTCCCGAGAGCGGAGGCATATGGGTCGGTGTGGCTGCGAGCTTCGGTCTCCTGATCTTCATAGCTCTCCAGATCTATGTCTCAGGCTACAAAGACTATAACCTAGAACTAATGGCGCTCGCCCTCATGTTGTTCATGTCTAGTTTCCTAGGCTTTCTCGACGACATACTTGGATGGAAGAAAGGGCTGAAGCCCTGGAGCAAGATAATATACATGGCTCCATTAGCGCTTCCCATCGTGGTCATAAAGGCCGGATACTCCATCATAACACTGCCCTTCATAGGACCAGTTAACCTAGGGCTCCTTTATCCTCTAGTCCTCGTACCAATAGGTATCCTCGGAGCAGCTAATGCATTCAATATGCTTGCAGGCTATAATGGGCTGGAGGCTGGCCAGGGAATACTATTGATGTTCTTCGCGCTCATCTACTCCTTGATCAGAGGATTGCACCCAAGCCTTGAAGCATCCGCTATAATGCTAGCGGCTATCGCCGGTTTCATCATATATAACTGGTACCCTGCAAAGGTTTTCCCCGGCAATAGCTTTACACATGGGCTTGGAGCCTATTACGCAGCGATCGTTATCATGGGTAATTTCGAGAAGTTCGGCATAATGCTGTTCACGCTCTACTTTATTGAACTAGCATTGTTTCTGCGTGGCCTGAAAGACGGTATTTACAAGGAGAATTTCGGCAGAGTCCAGCCAGACGGCACAATTCTACCACCGTATGATAAATGCTATAGTCTAACCCATGTCGCAATAAAGATCCTTATTAAGATCAAGGGTTATGCGAGAGAGAAAGATGTAACACTGTTCATTCTTTCGCTTCAGATACTGGTCGGCATAATAACTCTTGCAATAATAAGGTATGTCTAGATCACATTAGGCGGCAGAGGACTAGAGACAACACCGCCCCGCCCAGTCTTTATTAGCTCGGCAGCTCTCAAACCACTTAGAATAAGCGGCGAGACATAAGGCCATGGCTGGCTACAGCCGTGAATAACGGATACAGATAGTCCTGCAACGATAAATCCTGGAATCAACCAATAAGTTCTATCCACTAGCTCCCGCGAGCCAGGTATTGTAGGCCCTAATCCCTCAGTCATAACACCTATTTTGAGCCTGTCAAGTATCATCCCCGCAAGATAGCCTCCAGGAGTGGTATCGATAACAGCTTTCGATCCTATTATTCCTCTGTCTTCCATCATATGCTCGTTCGCATCTCTCAAGATGACACCAGAAATAGTTATTCCTTGTTCGCTCGGGGTGAAGAGAGGCTCTAGATCCGTGTTTACTATGATGTCTCCGCCGAGATCGAATACCTTAGAGCTAAGCCTAACAATGTATTCAATAGGCCGAACCCATAATCCTTTATCATCTCGGTTTACGATCACATGGTTTTTCGATAGAAAATCGATAACATCTTCTTCGACATATGCTTTCGCATTTAGCCCCGCGTAATAAGTGTACTGCGATAATCCGGGCTCAGGCTCCACTACTAATACCTTGTTTTTATCCTCGAGAAGCGAAACCGCTGATGCAAGGCCAGCGTAGCCAGCACCAATTATTATTACATCGTATTTCTCCGTGACCAATACTTTTCTCCCCAAGACATAAAATCGTTAATAGATAAGTTTTACCGACAAGAATGAGTTTTAGTTTTTCTCTAGAAAAATAGTCTTCGCCAAAAACATCTTTTTATTAAAAGGGAGGGGTGACGGTGAATACGTCCCCGGCCGTTTCATCCCGACCAGGCGCTGCCTGGGCGTCGCGGCCACTTATTATTTTTCTTGTTCAGCGCTTATTTTGCTTCTCCCTTGAGATATTCCTCTAGGAGCTGTTTAGCGTAATCATACCTTATTCTCCCCTCTTTGATCATTCTCTCCGCTATCTTGTCGATCAGCTCGCCCTGTGCTCCAGCCATAATGGCGAGGTTCCTAGCATGTAGCCTCATGTGGCCTTTCTGTATTCCTTCGTGAACTAGTGCTCTTAGAGCTGCCAGGTTCTGGGCCAAGCCTACCGCAGCCATTATTTCGGCGAGTTCTTTGGCCGTTTTTACACCGAGGATCTTCAGCGCTATCCTGCTTACCGGGTGGACTTTGGTTGCACCGCCAACTATTCCTACTTGGAGCGGTAGCTCAATGCTTCCCACGAGATACCCTTCTTCGTCTAGCTCCCAATAGCTGAGAGGCTTATATGTTCCCGTGCGGGCCGCGTAAGCATGGGCTCCAGCCTCTATTGCTCTATGGTCTTGCCCGGTCGCCAAGGCAACCGCTATTATGCCGTTCATTATCCCCTTGTTATGCGTCACAGCTCTATAGGGGTCTATGTCTGCGAGTATGCTTGCCTCAACTATTTTCCTAGCAATATCTTCTCCGCCAACGTTCTCGGGAGGCGTTCTCGCCCATGCTCTGACGATTCTTCTCGTGGCGTAATTACTTATTATCCTCAGCCTAGCCTCTCCACCAGTTATTTTCTCAAGCAATGGAGCAATGCTTTCAACCATGGTGTTAACCGCGTTAGCACCCATAGCATCTAGGACATCAACTATCAAATGAACAACTATAACTGGCCCAAGCTTCGAGTCAAGTACACGTACTTCTAGGTCTCGTGGGCCTCCACCCAGTTTTATTAGGGTCGAGTCTTGTTGACGGGCATGATCTAGTATTTCGTCCTTATGCTCAATAATCTTCATCGCCTTGTAACGTGGAGCTGTAACGTTGACAAGCATTACTTGACCAATCATCTCCTGCGGGCCTGCCTTCGCCATTATGCCCTTATCGTGTCTCAGCATTTTTGCTGCATTACTTGCTGCGGCGACAACGCTTGTTTCCTCTATGACCATTGGGACTAGGTAGTCTTTACCGTTGATCTTAAAGTTTACCGCGACCGCGAAGGGCATAGTCATGCCGCCGATGACGTTCTCGATCATACTATCAGCTATTTTCTCAGGCAGATTACCCAGATTCCTAAGAATACTTGCTTCCTCCTCTGTCAGCCCAGCCCATTCGGCAACTATTTTAAGCCTTTCATCAAGGCTTAGCTTGTAGAAACCCTTTATTCTCGATGATTTAGCCATGCGACCACCTAATTATATCCTTAAACGCTATGAGTTATTAATTGCAGGTTGGGGGTGCATAGTTTTTGCTCGTGGATGAGATAGTCGAGAAGGAGCTCGAGCTCCTCAGTGTCGAGCCTAGGATAACCGAGTGTGTGATCGGACTGAGATACACGTATTGCGAAATAGAGGCTGATGGCGAAAAATATCTGGGGGTATCCATTACGCCCATAGAGGATCTACTGAATGTTCATCCCAGCCTTGAAATCCCTAAGAGAATAGGTATGCTTCCAAAGTTTGTTAGAAGCCCTAATCCATACGATAAAGTCGTGGCACAGGCCCTGATAAACGCTATTGGCTCTTACCTCGTCAAGACCCGTCAGCCCGGAGAAATAGAGCTTGTCGAGGCCGACATAGTTGATCTTATCGGGGAATACGTTGTTGAACCTGTGCTAATCATAGGTAATATGGGGCCTCTGAAGAGAAAACTGTATGAGCACGGCTTAAACAAAATAGATGTGATAGAGAGGAACCCCTTGTACAGGTATGGTGCGCTACCAGATACTTCTTTCCCTAGATTAGTGTCGAAAGCACGTACACTGATAATAACGGGCGCTACCTTAGTGAATGATACCATTGACTATATCATCGAGAAAGCAGGTAGGGATAAGAACCTCATACTGGTTGGTCCAACAGCATCGTTTTATCCACCAATAGCTGTGCCCAAATACTTCGACGTAATAGCGTCGATGATTCCAAGAAATATAGAGGCGGTGAAGAACGTTATTAGAGCGGGCGGTGGCAGGTGGGATTTCACACAATACTGTGACAGCTACCTATTCGTCGGGGGAAAAGAAATGATTGTGTGGGAGCCCGATAGAGGCGTTATTAGGAAGGCTTCGCTCAAGGATTTAATGGAAGCATCATATATTCTCTTATCCCTGGTCCCGCCGGGAAAAACAACCACTTATGGTGCTCTGGCGAAGATTCTGGGTGTTAGCCCGAGGATGATCGGTTATTTCATGAAGAAGAACGATAAACCCATAATTATTCCCTGCCATAGAGTCGTTGGTAGTAAAGGTGAGCTCAAAGGCTATAGTAGGGGTGGGTCCGGAGTTAAGAAGAAATTATTGAGGCTCGAAGGTGTGTGTTTTAACGGGGAACGAGTTGCCCGGGATAGTATTATTTCTTTTGAATGGCTTCTCGATCCATAATATAAGGTAAATGTATGTGTAGGTATTCGGCGATCCGGAAAGTTAGATATGGTAGAGATTGCAGTGTCCCAATTATGCCCTTGATAAAGACAGTTCTTCTTCTGCCGAGAAGTGCTCTGTTCATCTCCAAGCTCCTATAGTATCGCTCAACTATGATCCCATAGATCTTGAGCGCTAGGATTATGAGTACAGAGTATTTTCTACCGTATCGTAATGTGTAGAGCAGTTCTCTATCTGTAACTGTTCCGAAGAAGAGTATGAACAGGCTATAGTATCCAATATAGGTTATGTTCCTGTAGACTCCATACATGCTCATAAAGAAGAATGTTAGGCCGAGGATAACGGCGACGCTAATAATATATGATATTGATGAGCCTTTTCCCCTCACTCTTAGGAGGACTATCGAGGTAATTATTATTAGTAAGGCAGATGATAAGACCGGGTTACGATCGCCGAAGAAGTATAGGGCGATCACTCCACATATGAAGGCTACAGCCCTAATCATAAGGGGCAGGTATGCCTTCAACCACGTCAAACTTATCGCCTCGTGGAAGAGTAGCTATAATTATGCCGCCGTCCTCCAAGTACTGTCTTATGAGCTCGTAAACCACGGTTCTCCTACGCATATCTATTCCTTCAAGCCAAGAATCTATTAGGAGAACGGCTCTCCCTGAGAATAACTGAGGAATAAGGAGTGCTAATCTTCTCTGCCCATCGCTGAGCGCCACGTAAGGCTTGTCCCTGTCCCGTACGCCGAGCTCTTGGAGGGTAAATAATGATCTATCCATGCAGTCCTTATCCGCGTGGCATAGATTAAGGATCACGTCATTAAGAGTTACGCCCGGGGATACTAGGAGCGTGTCATCCGGTATAAAACCTGTTTTTCCACGTAATATTATCTCGCCTCGATACTTGATCGCTCCAGCTATAGCTAGGAGAGTCGTTGTTTTTCCCGATCCGTTCGGGCCTATTATTGTTGAGGCCTCTCCGCTTCTAAGCTTTAACTCGCCGACCTCTATCGTATTGTCGCCTCGACGGATGAATAGGTTTCGAATGATTATTTCACCTTTATCGGCTACGGGTACTGGTGGGTCTATATCGTCTTTGAACTGTTTTGCCAGCACCTTGACCTCTTTGGCTCCGGGCGTCTCAGCATCCTTGTTCGTCGCGATCACTACTAGGGATTTTCCCGCCAGATCATTTATCGCTTGTACCGCGATCCCCTTATACTGTTTGTCGAGGCCGCTGAAAGGCTCATCAAAGCACGCGATATCGGGTTCAATCATATAGGCTTTTATTATCTCTATGATCTTCCTCTCCCCGTAGCTCATATGAGCAATACGTTTTCTCAGAACCCTATATACTTGAGGGTTATCGAGCACTTTGCCTGTATTTTCCTTGACCACTAACCGTAGCTCGTCAAACCCGGTATCGCCAAGCGTTATTAGCCATGGATCCTGTGGGACAAACCATCTCCTAGCGTCTCCTGGTTCGATGATTATACCTGTTGAACTTATCTCGTTTATGTCGTTGAGGCCGGCCAGTGTTTTGAGAAATATTGTTTTACCTGATCCGTTTGGGCCTTTAACGTATAGTATCCCCGGAGATTCAGCTATAGTATCAGATAGCCTTGCCACATGGCTGTCCACGCGTATCTCAGCGTTATTGAGCTTGATGATTGCTCGCGCCACTGATCCTCCTCCTGACAAGTATTTCCCAGGGCTTCAGTGTAGAGAGTATTATTATAGCTCCTATTATGATTAGAATAGTCCTCTCAATGGGGTAGATGTACGCCGACATGTTCCATATTTTGTACCAGTTCTCCTGGAACTTGGGATCAGATACTAGTTGGGCTATGTTGCCCTGTAGATAGAGGTAATTGAGCACCCATGCAAGATTTCCAGCCATGTGATCCGCTATTATCCCTGCTATTATGCTGCCTATTCCGCGTAGAATGTTTTTACCGATAATATATGGTGTAACGATCGCTAACCCGATGGTAACGGCCACATCGTAGATCAGGACGCTGAGATAATGAATTATGTAAGGATACTGTATCACGATAAATATAGCGTACAATATCGCGAGAGTTCCTAGAGAGTAGTGGGGTTTACGGGAATAATAGGTCGCGGCGACGAAATAACTGATCACTAGAGGCATGAAGAAGAACGGGCCGAACAATGTAATAAGTGATGAATTATACTGTACAGCTACTATGAGCGTTATTATCACAGCGGTTATACCTAGCCGTAGACCTAGATAGATCCCTATAATACTTCCCGCCAATGCACCGAGAGTTATGAATCCAGTACCCCCGATGATCGGGAAGGCAGGTATAAGGTTGAGAGCAATAGCTGCTCCAGATACAACGATTATCGAAGCAATAATCAGCGTTGCCTTGTTATTTCTGCGTTTCTCCATCATTCCCAATACCCACTTCACAGAATAGTATTGAATGGGATTTTTATCCGCTACTAATGATACTTGTTTTTATCGATGTATTATATTGAAGGAATGAGCTATGATTGGTTAAAAACCCAGGTGTGAACCTAGTATTTATTGGTCCAAGTCACTATGAGTGCTCTTAGATAATCAGCAGCTTCTTCGCAGGCATCGGCTGCGTCCTCGAGATCACTATTGAGATCGTGTAGTAGGATTGCCAGCGTTATAGGCTTTATATTATCGGAGTACTTGAGGAGTTTTCCTCTATTGGAGACATCTATCTCATCAGCTTCTTCTTCAATTGCTTCTATCTTCTTTAGGATCTCCTTGGCATCCTTGTATTCTTCATCAAGGATTTTCTCTACCGCGACTCCGAGGAGCCTTGTCATAGAAACTACTTTCTCTATTAATGCATGGATGCCGTCTCGAATATCGGCTGGTGTTTCTAGATAAGGTATTATTGTTAGGTCTCTAGCGGCTTCTTTTACCCAGTCAGCTATTCTATCTATTCTCTTGATCAGATGGAAGAAGTCTTCTTTGAAGCTGGGATCTAGTCTGCTTTCCTCTAGTAGTAATAGGATTTTCTTTCTAAGCTGATCTGCTTTGCTCTCTATCTTCATCGTCTCTGCAAGTTTCTCCCTAGCTTCACCGATCCGCATATCATTGAGTAGTTCAATTCCCCTATGGAAGGAGTTAACTGTGTCTATGATCTTCGACATGTACTCTTCGAATAATTCGATTATTGGTTCTGGAAGTATGTCCCTTATCAATCGTCACTCAGCCTCAAAGATTAAAGATTGGAGGGTCTGTATTTTATTTTTAATCATGGCTTACCAGATGCTAGAGCCAGTATATTATCCGGTGTTGTCACAGTGATTGTCGCCACTCTTCTTCTATGGTATAGCCTGACACTCCTGATGTATACTACGTAGTCTGGATGGGTGAGTGATACAGGCCTATCGATCTTCTCCGCTATGATCTTGACGGCGTCACTGCTATGAGCGGGCATACGGGTTTCACGCCAATAAAGCCGTCCGCGAAGCGTTACACGATAAGTTTTATCCGGCGGGATCTTTTCATCTGCGAGCTCTGCTGCTTTCTCGGCGACATCTTCGACATAGGGGTTCGTGATAGTGTCGATCGGTATTATCCTGTAGATTAGGTTGAGTTCTTCTTTGTGTTGTTTCAGCTTCTCGATAGCCTTGTAAGGATCATCTACTCTTAACAGTATAACCGCTGTAGCGGCATCCACCACTACGTAGTTGTCGAGAATATCTCTTAGAACACTGAGCACATACCTGTAGTTCTCGGGTCCCGGCTCATGTGTCACCATGAGGTTGAACTCGGTCATTCCTTGGTTCTCCTCCATACTAAGCAGTATTATGGATGTTATACGGGTTAGGATAGGTTATGAGCTAAAAATAAATTATATCTCTTTAGTTCCCAGCTAGTTTAGTCTTTCACGCATACATGATACTCCGTATGACATCATGGCGAGTACTTCTATTATCCCTACAAGGTCTATGCCATTGTCTACAGTGAACTCCAGTGTGTACGCGTCTTTTCTTGTTATGAATGGTAGTTGTTCGGCTACGTCTGCTATTAGTGAATCCCTTACGATTACCTCTACCTTGTAGGGCTTAGATAGTATTAGGGGTTTAGCTTCATTCTTCTCTAAGGTCTCGTATGCTTTCTCCAGTCCTTTTCTGAGCCTCGCCAATACTTCCGGTAAACTATCGAATCCTCCGGCGTATCTGCTATAGCCTTTCTTGAACGGGACGAATACTGCCCATGGAGTATATTTCTTGACTTCTTCTCTGAACGCTTCGTCTCCTGCTACAAGTACTACTGGTACGCCGTACTCACCAGCGTATAATGCGTTGAGGAGATATTCGCTCGCCTTGTCTCCGTTGACTTTTATCATAGCAAATGATCTACCACTCATTGTATGGTCTAGTACTCCGTGTTTTGTCCCTGCAGCAGCATGGTATCCTATGAAGAACGCTGCGTCAGTCTCCTTGTCGAGGCCAGCCAGCATCGAGTAGGGGCGTGGATAGCCCTGTATGAGGGTAGTTCCTTCGGGCATATCGAGATAATTAATATTTGTCATTGCGCCGTGGCTGTCGGCGACAATTACTCGTTCGAATCCTAGTTTGAGGAGTTTTTCCGCTGTCTCCTTAGCTATTATCGTCATTATCTTAGAGCCTAGCTGGAACTGGCTGAGCCTGGGGCCGAGCATTGTTGTGGATGATATTCCGGGTAATCCCTCTATATCGATAGATACAAAGGCCTTCACGGGTTCCACCCTATAATCACGTTATATCTCTATTACTCTATTTATGATGTTTCTAAACAGATTTATCTCACGGATCGTGTGTGCCTCCCTGTTAACTATATAGAGCGATAGTAGATCAGGGTATCTCGAGACAAGGTTTCTCAGGAACGTGTATGTGTTGATATCACCTACTAGGAACTCGATATCCGTGAGAGTATCTATTATGAGCACGGGCAGCTCGTCTTCTCTGACGAGGCCTAATGCCTCTCTTATCGCGTATAAGAGATGTACGGGGGAAGGAGGTGATTCAAACCTGCCATCTTCTCTCGACACAGTGGATTTTCCGGGTATGATGTCAATACGTGTTATCCGGGACTTGGGGAATCTCAGTGCTAGGGTATCAGCAATGAGCGAACCGGGCCTCGTTGCAAGTATGAAGTTTATATTTTCTCTCTTGGGAAGGATCAATGATAGGAAGAACCCTATTCTCTCATATGTTTCAATAGGTTTATTGAAGTCTGCTTCTACGAGGATGTGCCCTATGTTCTTTATCTCACCTATCTTGAGGTGGAGTAATTGTAAGAGATTTATCGAGATAATGATGAGTATTGATACGATGAGACTGGAAGCTATCCCCATGTAGTAGATGTTACCTACTAGTATGTATGAGATACCGCTAGGCGGTAGGAATATCTGTACTAGTAGCATTTCGTTGAAAATTATATTGGCTATTATTGTTAAGACAGACAGATCTGCTAGGTCTATCAAGGTGTAGAGGCTCTCTAGATAAATAAATCTTGTGAGGAGATACGCGTCCAGGACTAGGCCTAGGATTGAGGCAGCTGATATTGATGCGACTACTATGTCGTGAATATCTGGTAGGTTTGCACCATATATCGTCAAAGTATATATTAGCATCGCGTTAATGACGACGAAGAATGCTAGGCCCATGCCGCTGAATATCTTATTCCTAATCTTGAACGGCCTGATCTCGCTTATAAATGATGTCATCACGTATACAAAATACATGGATACAAAGAAGGATAAGTTATAGACGTAATTATTTATTGTAAGCACTGATTCTGGAACCATAAGTACGCCTGTAACCTCGCCCATCGCAAGTATGAGTGCTAGGGCGAGAGCGAATGAAGAAAGAGTTAGTGAGCGGAATATTGACGGAGCTATCTTGTAGATTTCTCTACGTATCAATAAGAATAGTATGATGAACACGAATATTAGGAGTGCATCAATTATCGCGGCTAAGTACTTGGAGTAGGGAGGATACGGTGTTATTTCTGAGACCACATTTATACCTGTAAGATATTTTTCAAGCATGAAGAGGTAAGGCGATAAGGATATGAAGAATGTGAGCAGTGCTACTGGCAATAGCCACTCAAACTTCTTTTCAGCAATAGCAACATATCCCGTCGTAGGCACTGATCTTTCTCTTTTATCCAATACCTGTTTTCCTCCGCTCCTTGTAAAAACATTGTTTGCCTAATATTTTGACTCATTACATGATTATTTAATCCAGTTTACGGATATTAATAATGTCATTAAATCATGGACGGGGTGGTGTGGAGGCTATGCAGTTACCAAGAGTCGGTGATACTAATGAGAAAGAATATGTTGTGAAAAAAGAGGATTCGCCCGAGTTCCTGGCTAAGGAGGGCCTTGGGGTTCTTAGTACTCCCAGAATGATAGCGTTGATGGAGATAACTTCGAAGGAATTACTTGACAGAATAATAGGTGATGAATACACTAGTGTCGGTATACATGTGGACGTGTATCATAAGAATCCAGCCCCCATAGGCGCTAAGCTACGCTTCGTGTCGAGGGTTATCGAGGTTAAGGGTAGGAAGGTGATCTTTGAGGTTAGATGCTTTATGAACGACACTGTGATCGGCGAGGGGGTTCATGAGAGGTTTGTTATTGAATGGGATAAGTTCAGGGAGAAAATTAGATCGTTGTATAAATAAGTGTTTTTATACTATCTAACATTTCAAATGAGCTCCTAACACATTTCGTGCTGAGCGCTATCGTTCCAAGATACAAATATATGTTCTATGTATCTTCTACTTTGTCTTCAATTGTTTTATGGAGTTATCTTTTTATGGATTGTTCGGAATATTCTGAACATAGAGGAAAATTCGGTATGAGGTGTACGGATATGAAGAGTTTGACCTCGCTTTTAACATTTATAGGCATACCTTTCGCAGCGGCCTCAGTGATAACTATACTATTGAGGGAGTCGAGGCCGTTAACCCTGCGTGATTTATCTGAGAGGACAGGATACGCTAAGAGTCATCTCTCAACACATTTAAAACACCTCGTTAATGCTGGTCTCGTAGAGGTTCATCGTGAGAAGGGCAAGATAAGGTATAGTGTGAGGAAGAAAGCGATCATCCAGCTTCTACACCAGCATCTACACAGACTTCACAACTACATCCAGCAGGTATCCGATGAAGTAAACGATCATGATTTAAGGAGGGAACTGGACGAGATCGCTCATCGCTTATCACAACTTATTATAAGGGGTGAGAAGAGATGAAGAACCTACGTGTTCTCGAGGAGAATAACGCATATGTTGTATTAGGATTCAACGGTAAGGGCTCTGAAGTCGCGCTTACTGCCTACAATGAAATGTCTAGGTTGTCAGCAGAGACTGGTTGCCGTAGATTCACGTTGTTGATAGCTACGAATAAGCCCTCACCGTACTATATAGAGGATCTCAGATATGTTCTGCAGAACAACATAGCTTATACGATCGTACTCAGATATGTTGGGCTTAACATGGAGAGGCTATCGAGACTAATCGAGGAGATCAAGAGTACTGGGAGGCCATTAATAGGCGTGGTCGAGTCCGATATGGAGGAAATCTCCCGCTTACTCGAAGAAAAACAAGTAAAAGTCGAAAGGGTATAATGGGGTGAGATCATGGGAAAGTACGAGATAGTCCTTACAGTTGATAGGTCCATGATGAGTAATCATCACGGAAAAGAGTTCCTAGGCTTCATGGCCACAGGGCCTGCTATGGGTATCCC
>JAADCY010000050.1 GCA_013154205.1 Thermoproteota archaeon
ATGGTGTTCCGTCGCTGAACTTCAGGCCAGGCCTCAGTACGAAAGTCCATACTTTCCCGTCATCGCTCACAGTCCAGTTCTCGGCTAGGCCGGGCACTATCTCGGTGGTGCCGGGCTTGTACTTTACAAGGCCCTCCATCACGTTGTATAGTACTTCCCATGTGAAGAAGTCGTAGGCGTTCGCCGGGTCTAGGTCAGTTACCTTGTCGGTCACGCCTATTACGAGCTCGCTGGCGAGTTTTGCCTGGGTTTGAGCGGCCGAACTAGTAGTGGTTGATGAACCTGCCGGTGATTGTGATGAAGTGGTAGTAACTGAGGTGGCGGGCGGTATGGTAGAGCTGGTTGTGGGTGAAGCACTGGTTTTTCCTGCTTGGTACGCGAAGTATCCTGCGGCTACTCCTATCACGACTATCGCGATTACGACTGCTATTGCTACTTGTTTGGAGAGTGCTTTGAGGTTCACCTTTACTCACCACGTGTGGGGACATGGTTTATAGACGTATAGAGAATGGGACACAAATATAAACTTTCCCAATTAGGTGGGAGATTATCCCATACATCTATATACTTATTCAATTATGTAAGTACAGAATTGAAAAGCGTTATTAAAGACTTCATGAAGCCTTAAAAACAAGATATCAGAGATAATCACGACACTCCTTAAAACATTATGTTCCATATGGAACTGTAAACCCTACGAGACGATGGGTTCTCCGCCGAAACCTTTCCAGCGAGCATCGTCTATATGGAGGGACAGTATAGGGATCGTTTCCCAGGGCATTAATTCTAGTATACGAATAGATGATTACAATTAATGAACATAGATCGAGCAGGACAGAGGTAATAATTATACTTTCTCGGAACTCCCACGATCATGGGAATTTTAATTAATTATAACGCCTTAATATTCTTGTGTAATGCATAAATCCTCATAGTACCGGGTGTAGTTTATGGGGCTATGGGAATCGTATAAGAGATTCCCGGTAATCTACAAGATACTGATAGGCTTCGTCCTCGGCATTATCGCCGGCATCGTCGTGGGGCCGCAGATCGCTGTCCTCTACCCATTGGGCCAACTATTGATACGATTGCTGAAAATGATTGTTGCGCCGATCGTGCTGTTCTCACTAGTGGTTGGAGCAGCAAGCATCACACCCAAGAAGCTTGGTAGGATAGGCACTAAGATCATAATCTATTACCTAGCTACATCAGCCGTCGCAGTCATAATCGGTATATTCATGGCGAGGCTCTTCAACGTAGGCTCAGGCATAAACCTTACCGGCGGAACATCTATGCAGATAAAGGTTAGTAAGCCGCCGAGCATCGTTGACGTGCTACTAAACATTGTGCCTACAAACCCCTTCGCGGCCCTTACCGAGGGCAAAGTACTGCAGATAATATTCTTCGCAATAGTTCTCGGCATAGCCTTGACATATCTGATGAACAGTAAGCATGAGAGGCTTAGGAAAGCCGGAGAGATAACGTATAAGGTGTTCGAAGGACTTGCCGAGGCGATGTACAAGATCGTTAGGGGCATCCTAGAGTACATGCCCATAGGAGTCTTCGCACTGATCGGCTACGTGGTCGCGAAGTACGGGCCCAAAGTCCTGGGCCCACTGGCCATAGCAGTAGTAGCGCTCTACGTAGGATTATTCATACATATCTTCGTCACCTACGGCGGCATCCTAGCGGCCTTCAGGCTAAGCATCATAAAGTTCCTACGTGGAGCCAAGGAAGCAATGCTGACAGCCTTCGTGACAAGGTCTTCTAGCGGAACACTACCAGTAACAATGAGGGTGGCCGATGAGAACCTAGGGGTAAAGAAGATCGTCTACTCTTTCACATTACCATTGGGAGCAACGATAAACATGGACGGTACTGCGATGTACCAGGCAATAGCGACTTTCTTCATCGCCAACGCTTTAGGAATACATTTGACCTTAGCACAGCAGCTCATGATAGTGTTGACGGCAGTACTGGCATCTATCGGTACTGCCGGAGTGCCTAGCGCCGGACTAATAATGCTAGCAATGGTTCTCCAGAGCGTAGGACTGCCGCTCACAAAACCGAACGTTATGCTGGCCTACTCGATGATAGCTGGTATAGACGCCATACTAGACATGGGTAGAACAATGGTTAACGTAACGGGAGACCTTGTAGGAACAACCATAGTTGCTAAGACGGAGGGAGAACTCGATCTCTCCAAGTGGAAGTAGGTTAAAACATAGCTGTTTTTCCCTCTCCCCATAAATAGTAAAGACTAGGAACAGTTTTCCCGGACAACGATAAATTACCGGGTATAGCCGTAGGATAATCGCGTGGAGATATATAATGGTTGAATGGAGCCCGAGCTTCAAATACACGTTATACGTCCCTAAGCATACTCCTTCCAGTGTCAAGGAGTTCTACAGGGATGTATCAATAAGGATAATCCGTAATATCGGCTTATTATTCAAGGAGAAGTACGGATATATGCCTGCACGGCCTGATCACGACGAGCTCGTAGCTGCAATGATCATGGCTGTCTACAAGACTATGGAGGAGTACAAGAGTAGGAAGAAGGTATTGATCGATATCGTTAAGGTAATCTATGGAGGCCAAGAAGCCGTTGGCTTCAGGGTCAACGAGGAATTCATAATGATCTTCAAGCTGATCCCTACAGGGTTTTTCAGGAGGAAGGGAATGTTCATTATAAGCATATATGATAAGAGATTGCTCAGTAACGAAGTACGTGTCGAGACCATGATCGATAGCCGTGAGATAATAGAGTTGTCGGAGAAAATGCTGAGGGAGCTTCACAGGTTAACTCTTGAGGGTTCTAAGAAGATTATGGAGGAGAAGCTGAAAAATAGTTGTGGAAGCCCCATATTATGACAATACTTTTCACGACGGGTACTTAGCCTCTATTCCCCATGCCCCTATCTTTGCCTTTAGAATGAATTCTCCGGGCCAGTAATCCTTTACGGCCTCATAGATCTCTTTCACTAGATCAGCTATGTTGACCGTGCTGTATAGTTCTCCGCGTTTAAACGTCAGTAATAGTTCAAGCTTGTTGTTTTTCAGCTTGTACTTGTACTTGTCTATGTAGAGGTCGTAATGCCATATTATCTCGGGTATTTTGCCTAGTATCTTGATAATGTCTTTCTCCTTATCTATATCGAATGTGTAGGCATGTGTTTTCCTATGATGGATAACTACTTTCAGCTTCCTTGAAGGAGCTTCTTTTGTCTCAATATATTGTTTGGCCGCGATCAATGCTATATCGTTGAACTGTTCTAGCCTGCATTCCTCGTCGAGCACTATGTCTATGATACTCATCCTAGGGTTCTCCGTAACACCCACACTGATGATTGGGACGTTGAGACCCAGGAGCTTTTTCCCTATGGCTTCTCTCGGAGGCGGGCGTTCTTCTCGTTGTTTCACCATTGTTTTGCCCGGTTTCTCCTCGGCCTGTTTTTCCTCTTCCAGTTTTTTCTCGACGGGTTTCTCTTCCCCTTGCTTCTCGCTCGGCGTTTTTATGCGTGATACTTGTGGTGGTAGTATTTCCTCAGGGAAAGAATATAGTAGCACTCGGGCGTATCTTGCTCCTAATGTGTCCATTTCTCTGAGTATATTTTGTGCTCGTGGACCGTGGAATTTCTTACCAGCGATCTCCGCTATTACACCGATGACCTTCCCGTTCAGTATGAATATCTTGACGTCGCCTAGTTCTTTCTCATCAGTGCATAGCCGGAAGTGCGCCATACACGGCTTGTCTCTACATAGTTGTTTTATTGTTTTCTCGATGATTTCTTCTGGATTGCTTGTCTTCTGTGATAGTAGTATTTTGCCGTTGAGGAGGATGTTTGTGAGGATTACGATGTCGTCGAGTATTTTGCTCATGTATTCTATGATTTCTTCATCAGGGTTTTTACTTGACAAAACATGGTGCCCCGCAAAGCATTGTACAAATTGTTTTATATATCTATATATCTGCAGATGTTATTGATAATTTTAACGGTGTGTAATACATCTTATAAGGTTGAAGTACAGTTTTGCCATGGACGGAATAATTACAGCGTTATAATACAGTTAGCAATAAACAATACAGGGAATACATTGTTTTCAGACAGAGGAAAAACAGTGAGTTAAAAAGAACCATGCAGAGGGTAAAAACCCATGATTCCTTAGATATTCTTCGAGAGCTCCTTGATTATCTCTTCAGCCTGCCCCACTAGTTTCTTTGCCTGACTGACAAGTTGCATGGCCGTGGTTACATCGTCATGCTTGAGCTTCTCCTCCGCCTGGTTCAGCAGTGCTGTAGCGTTTCCTAGTAGCTGGTAAGCCTGTTCTATCATCTTGAGGGCTGTCTCGTTCTTCTCCCTCTCAGCCTTAGCCTTCAGTACTGATAACGTCTTGTTGTCTATGCTGATCCTTGTCTTCAGCTCTTTTATCTCGATCTCAAGCTGTGCCTTCGCCTTTTCCTTAGCAGCTTTTATCAGTGCTTCTGCCTCGTTGACAAGTACTTTGGCCTCCATTATCTTTGCCTTGGCCTCGCCGACACATATTATGGCGTCTATGGTCTTGTTCTCCTTTAGCATCTTCTCTGCTTCATCCAGTAGTCTTGACGCGTTGACTAGTAGTTGTCTTGACTGGTTCAGGAGCTTCATCGCTTCTGTCACGTTGAGCTTCTCCGCGTCACTGTATAGCTTATCTATCTTAGTCATTGTCTGGTTGATGTCTTTCCTCATATCACTGATCATCTGCTCTAAGTCCTTCTTGACCTTCTCCATTATCTCCTGTATCATCTTCTCAATATCCTTCATCTTGTCCTCGATCTTCTTGATCATGTTCTCGACCATGCTTATTATCTTAGCCGCCTCGGTGACGCTGCCCTGCTGGAGGGTCTTGTTCGCCTCTTCCACCATCTGCATCGCCTGTTGTAGTGTCTTGTTGAGCATCTCTATGATCTTCTCAGCCTGTGTGGCGTTGAGCTTCTGTGCTGTCTCAAGCATTTTGGCCAGTGTCTTATTGTATTGTCTGATTACTTGTATTGTCTGGTTGATCTCTTTCTCGAGGTTGATCTTTACCGTCTTGACTGTCTCAATTACTCCTTCAGCCGTAGTTATAGTTATGTTGACCTGGACTATGATCGAGTCTATCTTGTTCATTATCTCTAGTGCAACTGTTACGTTGACCTGTCCGCTCGCAGCCATTTTCTCTAGTTCTTTGTAGAGCTTCATTGCTTCTTCGAGCATCTTGTCTGCCTGGATCGTCATGTTTACCGCGTCGCTGCAACCACACTTCTTTGCCTCCTGCATTACTTTTTCGAGCTTCTCCTGGGTCTCCATTATCCTTGCCTTTATCTCTTTGAGCTTCTCCATGATGTCTTCAGCCATGTACTTGGAGGCGTTCTTGATTATCATTCCCCATGCTTCGCGGAGCATGGTCTTTATCTCGGCCATGACGCGTAGTGCTCCTGTTAGGTTGCCGTTCTTTATCATTTCCTCGGCTTGTACTGTGAGGTTTAG
>JAADCY010000119.1 GCA_013154205.1 Thermoproteota archaeon
TTGTAATAATGGTTAGAGCGCCGAGAGGATATAGGCATAGAACGAGGAAGGTATTCAAGAAACACATTAGGGAACGAGGAGCTGTTCCACCCCTAAGTATGCTACTACACGAGTACAGGCCTGGCGACAAGGTCCATATAAAGGTGAACCCGGCAATACACCACGGTATGCCGCACCGGAGATATCATGGCAAAACAGGGACTATTATCGGCAAGCGTGGGAAAGCATATATTGTCGAAGTATATCTTGGGGATAAGAAGAAAATACTGTTCATCCGCCCTGAACACCTAAGACCAGCACCACAGTAAGCCTAACTGTTTTGAGACTTATTAGAATAAATATAACATGTAGTATTATCTAGAAACCATGGAACCCTTGGTGATATGTTTTGGCTCAGGAACTAGAAGTAGAAGTTCTAAATGAAGAGCACTTATCAAATCCCGAGGCCCTGAAGATATTGAAGAAAATAGTGGGTATCATTGAGGAGAAAGAAGGGAGCGTCTCACCACTATTGGTTAAAACACTGCGATACCTTTCAATATCTTCGAAGATGGAGCCCGAAGTAGCAGCAGCTCTTAAAAAGAAGCTACGCAATTTTGGATTGAAGGAAGAGACCATTATAATGCTGATAAATATATGTCCACAGACAATTGATGAGACAAGAATACTTCTAGAGCTTGAGGAAAAAGTGTTCGAAACCGATGAGGTACAAGAGATCCTCGAGACGGTCAAGCCCTATTGTAAGGAAGAACAATAGAGTATCTCTATTTTAGTCTGTGTGAAAAGAACATTATTAGTAGGATTTACATAAACAATATTCTATGACTGGACTATTAGGGTTGATCAGGTTGCGTCCTTATAGGAGGCCAGCACGTTATCATCGTTTCGGCCCGCCTGAGGGGAGACAACGGGTAGAGGAGCCAGCCGTATATATTATCGACTATATGGAGTTCGGTAACCCTACAGATAGGCATCCCGAGCACAGAAACAAGCCTCTAGTCCAAGCCATTGGCACCAAGTTCTTTACCCTCATTGAGGCTGAGCCTCTTCCGGCGGTCAGAATAGATATTCTGGAGAAAGTAGAGCTAGATCCTCACTCCAAGATAAGGCGTCCCATACCTATAACGTATGATGACTTAACAAGCGTTGCACGGACAAATCTACCGGAAGCAGTCAAAAGAATAATTCTTGACAACGAGAAATTATTTGTTGCGTTCTTCAATCTTTCTCAGCCCGTAAATATACGTCTACACGCCCTCGAACTATTACCCGGCATCGGTAAAAAGACGATGAGACACATACTTGAAGAACGTAAGAAAAAGCCGTTCGAAAGCTTCAAGGATATTAAGGAGAGAACAAAGATCGATCCTGTAAAGACGCTTACAGAACGCATTATCAGCGAGCTAATGGGTAATGAAAAATATTATCTCTTCGTAAAACCCCCGAGAAAACAGCCTAGTACACTCTATCTAGGATATCTAGAGAGACTATACTATGAAGAACTCCTTTAAGCATTAAAGAAAATAAGAACATAGTTTGTTTTAACATGAATCAACGAGTTCACAATTCTTTACATGCATATTCCACGGGGTTTTCATAATTGAATATCACTCCCATACCTCTGTTTGATAAAGAATTGCTTAGATGGACGCTGAGTGTTCTCCGAACACATGGTATTAGGCCTCGTAAGAGATTTAGCCAGAACTTTGTTGTGTGTGGTAGATTAATAAACGATATACTTAACAATACACGAGCTCATTCTCAAGGCCCCATAATGGAGATCGGTGCTGGTATTGGGACCTTGTCCTATTACTTATCGAAATACTTTAAACCAACGATTCATGTCGAGATCGATGAGCGGTTAGCGGAGATAGCGTCCAAGTACGTTAATATGCCTGGAACAATCATTATTGGGGATGCACTCGATCTCCTATGGAAGACAGACACTATTGTATCAAACACCCCGTATCATATATCTTCAAGCATACTCGTAAAAGCATCTAAATCAGATCATGTCAAAACAGCCGTTCTAGTTCTACAAAAGGATGTTGTTGAAAGACTATGTGCATCTCCGGGCACACCAGAGTATGGCAGGATAACTGTTCTCGTTAGACTCGTGTTCGAACTAAAGCCCGGCCCTGTCTATCCGCCATCATGTTTTTACCCTAGACCCGATGTTTCTTCACAACTCCTAGTTATGAAGAGAACTAGGAGTTTCTCTGAGCTACCGCCTTGTATCGAAGAAGTTAGCAGGAGGCTCTTCATAACTAGGCGTAAAAAAGCACGCAAAGTCATTTGTAGAGAACTGGGACTATGTAGTGAACGCCTCTTCGGCCGTTTAGGGATAGATGATAAGACCAGGGTCTACCAATTAACTCCAGAACAGATAGAGGAGCTGGCCCGGGTATGGAGAGATTCGTGCTAGACCTAGGCTGGGGCAGGATCAGTGTTTTCGAGAACGTGTATGAGCCTTCTGATGATACATGGCTTCTTCTTGATCTACTCAATGAGTATGAAGGATTCAGCAGAACTTGTATTGAAACATGTTCGGGAACCGGAATTCATGGTGTTTATCTTCTTTCCACTGACAAATGTGGACGAGTAGTTTTTGTCGATGTTAATCCGTCGGCATGCCTTAACACACTTTATAATATTAGGCTAAACAATCTCGTTGGTAGAGGGATCGTTCTTAATTCTTTTTCGCTTAAACCATTTAGAGAAAGAGCCGGGGTTGATCTAATTGTGTTTAACCCCCCGTACCTACCAGGTGTACCGCGAGACATTTACGATATGGGTCTGGTAGGTGGTAGGAAAGGATACGAGACTATTGTAGACATAATAACCAGTGCTTCAAGGATTCTCAGTCCGAGAGGACGTTTATTCTTTGTTTATTCTTCGCTCTCCGAACGAGATATAGTTATGGATGCTTTAGCAAGGAATGGTTTTAAGATAGTTAAAGAGTTACGGAAACATGTGTTTTTCGAGGACATTTATGCTGTCGAGGCGGTACTAGTTGAGGATAAGAGTTGTACTAGTAGGTGTTGAGGGCCCGGTTAACCTCGGGTTTATTGCTCGTACCTGTGTGAATTTCGGTGTTGACGAACTGTTTCTTGTCAATCCTAAGGCTGATCTTGAGGAGGCGCTTATCTATAGTGCTAAGGCTAAGGATTTTCTCCGTAAAGCAATGATAGTCGATGATCTTGGCAAGGCTATCCATGATGTTGATCTAAGTGTTGCCACTACTGCTAAAGGATATAGTAGGGGTGATGCTCTACGGCAATCTATTGATCTTGTTTCTTTCACCGAGATACTGAGAGAACAACCTGTGGATAGGCTTGCCCTTGTCTTTGGCCGTGAAAGCACTGGGTTAACCAGGGAGGAGCTTAAGCGTGCTGATTACTTGGTAACTATTCCCGCTAATCCAGAGTATCCGGTGCTTAATCTAAGTCAGTCGGTAGCAGTGTTTCTCTGGGAGCTATGGAAGATTCGTGGTATGCAGGCCTCTAATGTCCCGCCCCAGGCTTCTCGTGAGGAGCTTGAGCTTCTCCAGCGGATTATCAATGATATCACTGCGCGTGTCATAGGTGATGAGGAGAAGAGGCATAGGGTGTATATGGTTGTTACGCGCCTATTGATGAGGGCTCGTCCTACACGTTATGATGCTCGTATGCTAACGTATTGGTTTAGGAGGATTCTCAATAAGATATCTACTCGGGAGTAATAATTGTTCCCGGGTTTTTACCTTTCAGTATGTCGAGTATGTTTTCCGGTCTGCTATAATGCGTTATATATACTGTTATTTTACTTCTAATCATGATGTCTATGGCGTGCCTGTCTAGTAGCTGGTAGTTCCCAGGAAGGATTTTCTGCTCCATTAGCTTTAGGAGCTCTGAGGCTTTGACCCTTGATAATGGTTTTGCATCAGGGTGTTTTCGGGGGTCTTTATCATATACCTTGTCTATGGCTGAAAGATCTATTACTTTATCCGAGCCTATTGCTTCGGCTGTTTCTATAGCTACTGCTGCTGTTGATTGTCCCGGTATGTATCCTCCTAAGACGACCACGCTGTATTGTGCTAGTAGTTCTCGTGTCTCCCATGGTGTTCTAGGTATTTTTTCAGGTGCCAGTGGATGGAGGGCCTCGGCGATGAGTAACGCGTTTAGACGGGAGACCGCGATGCCTATCATGTCCAGCGAATAATTATTGTTTACACCGATGTTCTTTGCTCTACCAATGTATTGTCTCGCGAGGTTGCCGCCACCTGTTACTACGGCTACGCTGTATTTGTCCGCGATTTGTCTAATTATTGATATTAGCCTCGACGCCAGTTCTGGGTCGAAGTTATCGAAGAATTTCCCAGTTATTTTTATCACGACTATATCGTCCATGTCTATCATCCTTTCTCTCCAATTATTCTTGATATGATCTCAATGTAGGGCTTAGCGTACTCGGTATTTAAGAATTCTCTGGGCCTGTATATTCCTACGAGTACACCTCCTTCCATGTACCCTATTTTCTCGCCCAGATACATCGTCTCTATAATGTCGTGTGTGACATGGATCGTTGTAAATGAGAGTGTTTCGTGAAGTTTTTTGAGGAATTCCATGGATTTCCAACGGATAGCTGGGTCTAGGCTTGACAGTGGCTCGTCCAGTAGGAGTATCCGTGGATTTATAATTAGTGCTCTGGCTAGTGCAACCCTTTGTTTTTCTCCACCGCTCAGGGTTGATGGTTTTCTTCCGAGGAGATGGCGTATTCCGAGTATTTCCGATATCCTCTCAACTCTCTTCCTGATCTCTTTCTCATTTATTCTTCTAAGCCTTAAGCCATACGCGATGTTATCGTAGACTTTGAGATGAGGCCATAGCGCATAGTTCTGGGGAACAAGTACTACTCCTCTCTTCTCGGGGGGTAGGTATGTGACGTCGCGGCCGTCGATAATTATTTTCCCCCTAACAGGCTTGATGAAGCCAGCTATTGTGTGGAGGAGCACTGTTTTCCCTACACCGCTTGGCCCCATTATCACCATATATTCGCCGCTCCTCACTGTTAGCCGGGGTATTTTTAGTGTGAAGCCGCCTAGCTCTACAAAGAGATCTTCGATCTCGATCATTCTCTATACACCATTCTTAGCGCTATGAAGACGACCAGTGAGATCGTTATGAGTACTGCCGAGAGTATTGCAGCGTATTTAAGTCCGTACGTCTGGAAAGCTTCTAGGATAACGATGTTGATTGTTTTCGGATAATACGCTATTATTAGTATTGATCCTACCTCGCTCATCGCTCTGGCCCATGTTAGGAGACTCCCCGCTAATATGTTGCGTTTTATGAGGGGGAGTGTTATGGTTGTGAAAGCCTTTATCTTGGATGCGCCGAGGCTTCTTGCTACTAGTTCTAGTTCTTCATTGACTGCCTTGAACCCTATTTTGAGGGTGTCAAACATTATTGGTAGGCTCACATAGGTCATTGCTAGTATTATCCCGTTGAACGTGTCCATTATATGT
>JAADCY010000215.1 GCA_013154205.1 Thermoproteota archaeon
AGCACTAGCAGCAAGCCTATTCCACTTCAAAATAATAGAAATACCAAAACTAAAACAATACCTAGCACAAAAAGGAATACCAGTAAGACCAGTTCTAGTCTAAGTTCCTCTAGCTTTAGGAGAGTGTGTTATCGTTAGCTGCTTTAATGTTCTGACCTACTTTGAGACTGACATAAGATATTGGGATAGTTGTGCTGTTCCGGCTACGTTCTGGGTTCAACGTTTTAGTTCGTTATAGTGTCGTTATGTATGCGTTACATACTTATCATATTGTTAAGTAATACTTTTATAATAGATAAGACATATCGTGAGATGCTATGAATCGTAAGTATGTCCTGATAATGCTTGTGATAGCAGTAATAGTGGTTAGCAGCGTGCTCTCATACTATGTAATGACAGTTAAAAAGCATTATGGTGCGAAAAAGGTTAGCCAGTTAAGATATCCTCGATACACAAACGAGAGCGAGGTCTGCGCATCTGGTGGCGAGTTCAGAGTATGTCTAAGATACAGTATAGTACGTAAAGGCTCGGCTACATATGTCGTGTTCAGAGACCTTGTCAATAGGACGCTCATGGTGCGAGTACCTGTGAGAAGGATAGTTATAACGTTCTATCCTCAGCTTTATCTGGCCGTGCTAGGAGTGAAAGACTTTCCTAAGTATGTTGTCGGGTGGCGTGCAGCATCTTGGAAGTTGTTCAGATATGATTATTATGAATATTTTCTCAAATATATGCCTCAGATAGCGAAGATACCGGATGTAGGCTGTCTCTACAGGGGAACCTTTAATCCTGAGAAGGTGATAGAGCTACATCCTGATGTAGTGTTTGCAGACAAATGGCAGTACCAGTATTACAATGTTCTGAAGAAGGTGGTAGATGCAGGTATACCGGTGGTGTTTCTGGATCATGGAAAAACGTTGTTTGGACCTGTGAAGTCGATTCTCATAATAGGCCTTCTCACGGGACATTTAAGGAAGGCTGAAGAGATAGCATCTTGGATCCTTAGACTGCTATGGCTGATATTTTCGAGACTCGCACATGCTAAGAAGATGAATGTCAAAGTGTTCTTAGAGAGGGGATATAGACTCTGGTATACACAGGGCAGATATGGGTGGGGAGAGTTCCTTTATCTACTAGGAGCAAGAAACATAGCTGAAGGAAAGATACCGAGGATAGGCACTATATCGCCAGAGTATGTTATCTCGCAGAACCCTCAGTACTACATAATCACCTGCTCTTGGTGGGTAAAGAGACCTAACACCCCGCTATGTGGTGTAAATATCACAAATAAGACGCTGATAATAGAGAGAGCCATAGGATTTATAAAGCTTCACCAAGGCATAGAGAGCATACAAGCAATAAGGGAGGGAAACGTATGGCTGATATATCATGACCTGGATCATAATTTCAATTGGTTTGGCATACTGTTACTTGCTAAGATACTTTATCCAGACCTATTTAGAGACATAAATGCTACAGAACTTATAAACGAGTTCTTTGAGAAGTTCATAGGAGTCCCCTTCAGAGGAACATGGATCCTTCATATCGGGAAGGATATATTAATAAGGTATGGTGTCCTTCATGTAGCGCCTCAGGGTAAACTATGTGCCTCCTATATGAACTACACTTACTGTGTACACTATAGTCTGAATCTTGTAAACAATAAGTTATACATTACTGTAAAGGACCTGGCCGGAAATACAGTTACAGCGAAGTATCCTGCTAAGAGAGTCGTGATAGTAGCGTCTCCCTACATAGTCGACTTTATAGCAGTTAATGGTCCAGGATGGTCGATAAAGGTTGTCGGGTGGGATCCTAGCCACTTTAAGGAGTATAGAAGGTGGATCTGGGAAAAATACTCCGAGGTGGCTCCAGATCTAAACGATATTCCTAATATAGGATCGCTATATAAGGGATCGCTAGATGTTGAGAAGATCATAGCTCTTCATCCTGACATAGTGATAGCGTCGGTATACCAGTGCGAGTCTGCTAAGGGAGTACTAGCTAGAATAGAAGATTCCGGAATACCGGTTCTCTGCATAGACTTTCATAGCGAGACTGTGGAAAACCATGTTAAAAGTATCCTTCTCCTAGGTCTCGTACTTGGAAGAGAGGACCGAGCGCGAGAGATAGCAGAGTTCTACATGAGCAGAGTGATTCCGATACTTCTGAAGTTAAGTAAGATAATGAGAAAACCGAAGGTCTTTGTAGAGGCTGGGTACCGGATGTGGCTCACGTTTGGCCCATCATATATGTGGGGAGCGATAATAACCAAGGTAGGTGGAATAGATATAGCAGATAGCAAAGTAACAAGATGGGGTGTTCTCTCTCCAGAGTACGTGATCTCCCAGAATCCTGACATATGGATAATAACGTGCGCGTACTGGCCCAATAAGCCAGACTCACCCTGGTGCGGCTACTATGCCAATGCGAGCCTCGTCGTAGAGAGAGCATTAAAATGGATAAAACTCCACAAGGGTATGCAATATACTAACGCGTTTAGGAACGGCGTAATATGCATAATACATCACGGACTTGCAAGACATATATATGACTTTGTCGCATTCGAATTTCTCGCAAAGATTCTTCACCCAGAGCTGTTTAGAGATTTAGACCCGTTAAAGGACTTTGAAATATTTCACGAGAAGTTTCTGCCAGTAAATTACTCTGGCACATGGTTTCTATGTTTAAACAAAACGGTATTAAATAGTATTAAGTAGATCACATATGACATGATATTACTTATATCTTGAATACTTATCACATATATAATGGTAACCATGAACAACATACGTTCTCCATACCGGCTGATAATAGTCAGAAGGCTGATAATAGTTATATCATTTTCAATACTTACCTTTGTACTATTCTTATTAGATTTATGCGTAGGCTCGTCTGGAATATCTATACACGATGTTGTTGAAGTCCTCCTTAACCTAAATAAAAATCCTATACTTCACGCAATAATATTTGATTTTAGATTACCATGGTCGCTTATGGCTGTCGTAGTTGGCTTCTCTCTAGGAGTAGCAGGTGCAGTAATGCAGACCATACTGAACAATCCTCTTGCCTCACCATATACTCTAGGAATCTCTCATGGCGCCGGATTTGGCGCAGCACTAGTATATTCTCTTGGTGTAAGTATCCTCGGAAAACTAACTATGAGTACTTACGCTCAATACATCGTGCCTATAAACGCCTTTGTTTTTGCCTTAATCACATGTGGCGTAATCGTGCTTATAGGAAAAGTGAGAGGATTCACGTATGAGACCCTCATCCTAGCTGGCATAGCTATGTCGTTTCTCTTTAGTGCTCTACTATCTCTGATGGAGTACTTTGCCAGTGAGGAGGCCCTCCAAGCTATAGTGTTCTGGCTGTTTGGTAGCCTCGTTAAGGCTACGCTACTAAATGTGCTGATAGTAAGTATAGTGATGATAATATCTACCGTAATACTTATGAGATTTAGTTGGGAACTGACAACACTCAGATTAGGAGACGAGAAAGCTCGTTCGCTAGGAGCGAATCCTGAGAGAATAAGACTCGTATCTATGATCATAGCATCAATACTGACAGCAGCAGCAGTATGTTTCGTAGGTATAATCGGTTTTGTGGGGCTAGTAGCACCACACATAGCTAGATTCCTCACAGGGGAAGATGCACGATTTCTTGTGCCTACTTCAGGATTAGCAGGCTCTATAATGCTCTCAGGTGCCGCGATAGCATCTAAGACTATAATGAGCGGAGCTATATTGCCTATAGGCATAGTAACATCCATCATAGGAATACCATTCTTCCTGTATCTCATCATAAAAGGGAAGAGAGGGGTCTGGTAACCATGTACGCTATAGAGGTAGAAAAGTTAACCTTCGGTTATAGAAGATCTCCAATATTAGAAGATATTAATATAAAAGTTCGAGAAAAAGAGATAGTCTCTATAATAGGTCCAAATGGAAGTGGAAAGACCACACTACTAAGATGTATAGCCGGTATATTGAAACCCTGGAGAGGAAGAGTGAAGATATTAGGTAGAGATCTTGAAAGCATGTCCCAAAGAGATCTGAACAGGATAGTAAGTTACCTGCCTCAAGAGACAGTTCCCCCTCCCTCACTAATGACAGTATACGAGTACGTTCTTCTTGGAAGGCTTCACTACATATCGGGAAAGCTGACAGTCTCCAACGAAGATCATAAATCAGTCTTTGAGATTCTTAAATTGTTAGAACTTGACAATTATGCTAAAAAGTGCATGCATGAGCTAAGTGGAGGTGAAAAACAGCTAGTGTACATAGCCCAAGCGCTCGTGAGAAAACCTAAGGTGCTTCTTCTTGACGAACCGTTAAATCATCTAGATATTAAGAACCAATTTATAGTGTTAAAAGTTCTAAGAGAATTAGTAAAGAAGCTTGAACTGACCGTTGTAATAGTCATGCATGATATAAATCAAGCCGCTAGATATTCAGATAAGATAGTGCTGATGAGCAGCGGCAAAATTGTTGCTGAAGGACCTCCTGACGAGGTTATCGTGCCTGAGCTCTTAGAGAAAGTATATGGTATCAAGTTTAGGCTAATATATGATCATAACGTCCCTCAAGTGATACCAAAAGGATAGAAAATGTATAAGAACATAGCCAGAAGATACTGGTCTCAGAGAGGTAAAACATACGACAGCACGCCCGGCCATTCCTCACATGAAGGCATATGGCGTAGGATACTCACGATAGTTATAAGGTCCTATAGCGAGGTTATCAGAAGATGCGTTGACATAGGGTGTGGTACAGGATTTATGACAAAGATATTACAAGAACTCGGTCCCTATGTAGTATGCCTTGACATATCTCGTGATATGTTAATGCAGGCCAAAGCAAAGTTATGGAGGATCAGTAATGTTGACATTATAGAGGCTGATGCAGAGAACCTACCTATAAGAAATGGATCGATAGACCTAGCAGTTTCCAGACACGTCATATGGACTCTACAGGATCCTGTTACCGCTATCAGAGAGTGGTTGAGAATACTGAAAAGTTCTGGTGTTATCGTGAGCTTTGATGGAACATGGTGTAGTAACTGTATGTTCAAGAGAACTTTTAAAGTCCTTCTAAATATATTCAGGATAGTTACAAAGTACAATGTTAGTCTAAGAGACTCGTTAAAGTACAACCTACTAAGAATATTCAGAAAAGATAACATAGAAATTGTAAGAAAGATGTTAAAAATATGTAACATTAAATATATAGAGATCGATCTAACGTTTCTAAAAAAGTTACTTATATCAGATAAGCTTCAGAGAGATTACTCATATTACATGATTATAATAAGAAAGTCTAGAAAGAGATTACAAGTCTCTCCATAGAGGTTCTGCAGCAGGACTCTCTTAGGATAAGGTTTTTATAGAGTCATGTAACTGTTGTGAAGAGGGCCCGTAGTCTAGCGGTTAGGATGCCCGCCTTACGATGACGGGCGTCCGTACATGAGAGAGCGGGTGGTCCCGGGTTCGAATCCCGG
>JAADCY010000163.1 GCA_013154205.1 Thermoproteota archaeon
TTTGCTGGAATAATATAGATGGTGCTCCATTGTATAATACCATCTTTATACCGTCAGGTCTTGTTACAGTGATTATTATTGTTGGTGCTTTATATCTTTCTCCTGTATTGATGTTATATGCTTTATACCTATCCAGCAGTTTGATTTTACTTATTTCGAACAAGAGACCTGTTGGGAATACCTTGGATTTTAGATTATAGTTTGTAGTATAGTATAGCACAGGTACAGTATAGTATTTGGTTATTGTCATGTTCACCGAGTATTGCGAGCCAGGTATCGTATGTTCATACTGAAATACAGCAGGTACGCCGAGATACGCAATCCATGCGGGTGGTACTAGTTTAGGGTTCTCTTGCCATGCTTTTAGATTATTCCATAGGGCGGGAAAATTGGGAGGTAATACTATAATCGCTGAGATCGCTATAGATACTAGCACTATTAGCATGATTATTCCTACTTTTCCCGTACCATATCTCCATACCTCTTTAAATCCCTCCTTAAGAGCTGCAAGACCTAATCTTTTTGATATTTTTTCCATACCAGTCTTTTTGCTCATTAATACCTCACCCTAGGGTCTAAGTATACATATAATACCTCGAGAACGAACCTAGCGATAATATATACGAGCGTTAACACATAGGTCAGACCAAGTATTGTAGGTACATCTCCAGCCTGTATTGCAGCGTAATAGAGGGATCCCATTCCGGGATAATTGAATACTGATTCTGTAATTATCATTCCGCCGAGAGAGCCCGCTAATGCTAGGATTACGTAGGTCACTATAGGTGGTGCTGCCACTCGTATAATGTATTTTTTAATTATGTCGCGCTCAGGTAGTCCTTTTGCTTTAGCAACCATTACATAGTCCTCGCGCACTATTCTTAATACAACTGCTCTCACGCTATATAGCCACGAACCCAAGAATGTTATAACTATAGTTATTATAGGTAGTGCAGCGTAATATAGTATCATTGCTAGATGATACGGAGGATTCTGCCAGAAATGATTAATGTGATCGATAATCGGCATCGCGGTGGGCGGAAATATTGGTATCATGTAAGCGAATAGCAGTATAAATACCATTCCAAGCCACCATACTGGTATAGCATTGAAAAGTGCTGCATAGCTTACTACTAATCTATCCATTAGTGTCCCATAGTGATATGCTATTTTCGGCGCTAATGGTATTGCTATAGCAAAGCATATTATCTCTGCGATTGTGAGCATAACTATTGTTCTTGGTAGACATGCAAGTATTACCGCCGAGACAGGGGCAGGGGCTGGTATACCAGCCACGTTCGTTACTTCGGCCTGTTTTGTTATTCCAAGATCAAATGTTAGTGTTCTCCACACTAATGGCAACACTCTCTCATACCATGGCTTGTTTAGACCATACAGTTCCTCTAGCTTTGCACGATACTGGGATATCAGTTGTGAAATCATAACACAGTTTTCAGGCGGTGGTATCCTTATAGCGATCTCATCTGCTGGTTTGGCAATCTTAGCGCCAGCAGGATATATGAACTTTATTGTAAATTCATACTTGCCCACCAACGGTTTCAAAGTAATTTGAGTGCCGTTCCTGTATGGTTCGCCATACAAATACGTTACTACCTGACTAGAGGATACCTTTACTTCTCCGTATTTCGCCGACAAAGCACTTGTTAATTCTTTGGCTAGAAAAGTATTGTTCAGCCGGAGTTTTATGGGCATAATGACGATTAGTCTTCCATTGATCTTTGTCGCATTAGTTACTTCCGGCGCTCCCCTATAGAGAGTTACTGTGACACCATCAGGTCTTTTAATCGTAACAATTATTTCGGGTACGGCAAGTTTATTATTTATTTTATAGATTGTAAGATTCATGATCGTTATATCAGGCATGCCTGGAGGACTATTTATACTTTTAAAGTTCAGAGAAGGATTCGAGAGATCCAGCGTGATTGTTGTTGTAAACATAGAGCTATTTATTGCTTGGAAATTACTGGTAGCAGAACCAATCGGCTCACCTAATGCTTGACAATACTGGTTTCCATGTGCTTTCATAAGTAGAGCTTTTGTGTATGCGTTAACTTTCTGGTTGATTATTGCTTTCCATACGCCTTCAGCATAACCTGTTGCCTCCATTATTATGCCAGTGAGAAGGACTATAAGAATTAGGGCAATGGTAAGTGCTACTGCTCTCCTAGCGAGTATAACACCCACACCTGCCAAGCCCTACTGCACCTCCAGAGCTATGTAATGTGTAGGTCATCAGACGGATTAATCTCTTGCTGATACTGGAAGAGATTGATTTCCAATGCTTATTCAATTCTATTAATAATATAAAAACTTATCAGGTTCAGTGTCATTAATACTACAACATAGAATCTAATCATGTATTAAGTGCAGGAAAAAACAATTTTTGATTCTTAATTAAGCTAAAAAAGAAGATGATTCTTTCCTTAGTGCTTCTTAACTAAAGGCACTATAATGCTGATAATTACTAGTATCAATATTATTATGCTCAGTATCTCTAGCGTACTAACAGTACCTTTGAGACCGCTAACGTCGGATGATGTTGACTCTGTTGTTGACTTAAGGCTGTTGATACTGGCCTGTAGCGATGATAGTGTTCCTTCGAGTGCTGTTATCTTGTTGTTGACCTGGCTTAGTGACTGTGTTAGTGTTGCTGCTAGCTTTGATAACGTGTTCTGCATTGTTGTTGTTAAGTTCTGCATTGATGCCGATAATTTGTTGAAGGCTTCTGACACCTGTGCGCCCAACTGCTGCGCTAGCTGTGATCTTAGTTCTTCGATCTGTTTCTGCATCTGGCTCTGTAGGTTACTTAGCTGTGACTGCAGGTTACCTATCTGCTGCTGCATTTGTTCTAGCTGTTTCTGTGTTGCTGGTAGTGATGTTACCTGTATTGATGAGACTGCTGGTAGTGCTACCTGGTCGCTGTAGGCAATTACTAATAGCTCGTAGGTGTAGTATGGCTGTAGTATCTTAGTTATACTTGCGGGTATCTCGATCTTGAACTGCCCGGCTCCTAATGGTATAGCATCTCCTGTGTAGATCACCTTGTTGGTTGTTGTGTCAATCAATAAGAACTTGGCGTGTAGTGTTCCCTGTCCTGTTACTGATACGAATGTCACATAGTTCTCGCCTACGATTATAGGCCTCGGGTTAATGCTTAGTATCTTGGTGAATACTGGTGTACCAAAGTACCAGGTGCTCGGTGCGAATGGATACGTTGGATCTCTGAAGGCTTTCAATACCGCTGTCTGTGCATCTTTGTTGAAGCTGTCAATGTAGAAGGGCCCATCGCTTACCCATGCGACACCATGGGCGTTGATCCAGTTGACTAGGTTCTTGAGCCTCTGTACAAACTCCTGGTCAGTTAGTACTACTTTACCGTTAACGTTAAAGACGCTCTTATAGTCAGCCGGTATCGCTCCCTTAGCTATGAATTCTTCAGCTACCTTCTTTACGTCTTGTACAACGGAAGGTACTACTAGGTCTATTACGTGTAGGCTTTGTGCCTCTGCTCTGTCACTTGTGAGAGCATATGTCTTTAGATCGAATGCAAGGTAGAACTCTATAATGTCTAGCTCGATCGGTACGGATGGACTGAATATAGCGTAATCAGCAATATAGTTAGGGTCGAAGTGCCAGTAATCCAGATAGACGTCGACCTTTCCTGTGTCCCAGTGGAATACATATCCCTTGATCGGCTGTAGTCCAGGTCTTAATAGTGTTGAGATACTGCTCTCCAGCGTGCTCTTTGTCGGGTTATATGCTATGTCGAAGAGCAGTGCTAAGTATCCTACTATATCTGCCCATGTGATTGTTGTTCCATCATGCCACTTTGCTCCGAGGAGTTTACTGAAGTCTAATGTTACTTTACTCTTAGCAGTTACTCCGCTACCAACCGTTACCCATTTCTCTTTGTTGGCATCCCATATGACTGCATTGCTTGGTACTGGTATTGATCCCTTAGGCCCGGCGGTCTGTACAGTCCATGATACTCTGAACGGTATTGGCTCACCGTTGAACGGGTTTCTCCAGTCAGACGGATCATAGGTCGCTCTCATTATGTCTACACTATATATGTCGCCGAAACCGCCCCAGTCGTTCCAGATACTGCTTGAAGTCCATATATAGCGGTGTCCTATGCGTACTATGCCGTTAGGCGTGTCCATCGTGCGTAGGTTGAATGGGCTTCTCAGTCCGCTTCCTAGGTCATCAGTAACTCCTGTAACGTAGCTTGCGTAGGGCTGTAGCTCAAGTCTTGTTGCAACCCATATACGTACTGCTTCATGTATGATTAGAATTGTCGCGTTTCTGTATAGCCATATGTACTGCTGCTTGCTGGTGAATTTTCCTAAGTAGATCTTCTTGGTTAACTCATCAATCGTCTTGTTGTGGTAGTTCCACCAAGCCGCGTTTCCTATACCAGGCATGTATCCGAACCATGGTGCACCGAACTGAGAGATCGTTGCTGAGTCCCATCTGTCAATACCTCCTTTACCCCAACCCTCCGTATATATGTGCCATTTAAAGTCTATCGGGTTGGTGAAGTACACTGTTCTTATAGCCTGTGCGAACTGCATGTACATTCTATCTACTGTGAAGCCTACTGCTGTTAGAGCGTTCGCCAGGAGATCGCCTATCTCTTTTCTCTCGTCCTCGGTTCTGATAACGAATTTTACGACTATCGGTTTGCCATCATAGTACCACTTACCATTGATCATCTTCGCTCCTGCTGCTGTTAGTGCTTGGCTTATCATCTTGGCTGCCAGTGTTGGGTTATACGTGAACTGGTACTCTGCTACTATATCGGCGATTATCGTGTATGTCGGGTCGTATATTGATAGGAATGTGTACATTGGAGCGGCGTAGTTACGGTAAATGTTCTGGACTATATACTTTCTGTCTACTAAGTAGTTAATTGCAAACCTAACTTTTCTGAACGCAAATGGGTTAATGCCTTTACCGGGGTATGCGCCGAATTCTACATAGGTCTTACCATTAGTATGGTTTACGAATACTATTGCGCCTACAGGTACTCCTTCCATCTTGGCAATCTGCTCTGCAGTATATGTTCCATTATAAGTCTTTATGTATACTGGTGCTGGGTTAAGTATAAAGTCTACTATGCCACTTGGCGGTGTTAGTAGCTTGACATCCGCGGGTAGCTGTGTCGCCTGCTGCGGGCTTAGTCCATACAGATATACGTCTATGGACTTTGTTATAGCATAAGGAACTTGGTCGGGAGGTACCTGGCTGTATATTAGCTCATTAGCTGCTGGTCCTTTCTCATTAGCATTGATTGTCTGCGCTTGCAATGCGAATGAGAGTGCAGCTCCATATGCTAGGAGTATGATTGCCAATAGGACAATGCCTAGGAGTCTTTTCATAAGTTACACACCCCTAATCGGGTTCCACTCTATAGTGTTTTTCATGTGACTATAAAAAGCTTATCCACTGAACA
>JAADCY010000222.1 GCA_013154205.1 Thermoproteota archaeon
ACGCTCTAGCCATAATCGATATGCCGGTTTTCGGAAAAGACTGGCCAAAACCCATTAGGCTAATCCAGGAGAAGATGGACTGGGTCTTCCTAGCATCGCCAGCAATATATTACTGTCTGAACAAGACATTACCGCCTAGAATAGATCTAAAAACTATGTACACCAATGTACTACCGAGATTGATCAAGGCGATTGTTCTTCCAGGAGTAATGTATTACCCCATAACGAAAAACTATGAAACACCAATAACTCTCCGCCTAACAGAAAGAGGCGTATGTAAAGACTACGCCTACGCATCAGCATTCCTCGCAGATTCTCTAGGCCTAGTAGCGGTGGACATGTTCGGCGTAGACCCACGTACCGGGATAAACCATTCATTATCAGGACTCATAATACCATCAAGCCTCCGCATAAAGAAGGGGATACAAGTCATAAAAGATATTGATGGTGATGGAGAAAAAGAGTATCTAGTCCCCCTAGTCGACACGGCCAAGATACCTTTAAAGCTACTAACCAAAGGAGGCTTCACAGATAACCTGATCGTAGACCCCGGGATCCCTATCCTCGGAATGGATCCATATAGGGAGAAAATAGATTATTACTGGTACATACAGTACTTCATAGGCCTCGACAAAGACTATAAATCGCTGCCTCCACCGTTCAGGCCTAAATGGACAGCGATAACGGATAAGCTAATGTTAACCCTGGCTCATTTATACGACAATATAACATTGAACTATACTCGTCTAACCATAAAACTAGTGGTTGACGGCGATATAACGAGCAAGACTTTCTCATGGCTCGCCATACTGGAGAAGAAGAACAATCTAAGTATGAGCGAGATCTTCAAATTAATACAGTCAAACGCGGTGCTTGACATATCATCATATAAACCTCACGAATGGATAACGGTATTCGCAGAATTCATAGCCTCAAAAATAATACTAAACATTGTAACACCGCCTCTAGTCCTCTCCTACGATACTAAAGTAGGGCAGACTCATGGAATACCTGACTGGTTCTGGAAACTAGTATATAAGTACTGGACAATAGGGTCGGCAGAAACAGTGACGCCGACGATAACTCAGACAAAGAAATATCTACAAATAACAGTCAGTCCTGTATTTCATAAAGAAGGCAACAAATATGTGTTTGTGTGTCTACAGGGCTCAGAAATAATCAATGGAACAAAGTATTCAGTCGTGGTAAGGCCGACAAACAAGATAGGCATTATACAGATCACTGTGACCGTAGATGATCACACATACATATTTACCGTTCAGAATACACCATCAGACTGGCCCATATTAACGATAAAAAAGGCTTTCGATGGCTACTCCGGTCTAATGATATGTGCAAACTATACATTGTCTGACGTCTTAAGCATTCGTCTCAATTATACCGATAACAGATTAGTTGTATCATCAAATTATACGGTAGGGATTCTCGGCATACATTACTACATAAGTATAATAAACAAAACGTTCTATATGAAGCTATACATATATAGCGGTTTTCCGCAAATAATGTTTGCAAGAATAACTATTCATTATAAGAGAGGACCTGTTATCGAGGAAGTTCTTTCTCCTTCCATCTATATCAATGGATCAACTGGTGGTATAATAGACACCGTGGAGCACGTATTATTATTAAAGGATATTAAGGATATAGATTCTATCATAGTTTTCGTAAGAGCTATAGATGCAACGCTCGTCATATACTTTTATCCTTCCTCCTCATCCTAAGATACTCTCTAAAACTATTGATCGTTGGGAGCATCGGTGTTTTCTCCATATAGGCAATATATTGTTTCCCCCAGTACATTACGAGTTCTTTCTCCTCGACTTTCATGAGTATTATCCAGAACGGGAATATGGCTGCCCAGGACACTAGGCCTGGGATGCTGCCGAGTATTAATGGTATGCTTAACAAGTTCATAATTGTCCAGAAATAGAAGGGGTGTCTACAGAGCCTGTAAGGGCCATCCGTAAGAAGTATGGGGAAATCCTCTGGCTTCTCGTGTTTCTCAGGGAAAAGACTATGTATTCTTATCATTTGCACGAGCGAGTAGATGAAGAGCAGACCGCCAAATATGATGAGGGCTGGCTGGAGAACGAGTAGTCTAGGACCATTAAGAGAACATACTATAACGACGAAATATGATACGGGGAACAATATTCGCCGAATAATGATACTCTTCAACTCCATGCTCACCTTAATTCTAGTCCGGCCTTTCTAGAGATCTTCTTGATAACCCATCTATAGTAGAAGGGTGCTCTGGGCTTGAACTTTGTAATTGACGCTATAACTTGTTCTTCTAGCTTGTCTTCCTCCTTTATTGATCTCTTGAAAATATCCCACGTGTTTTCTCCTTTCACGAATCGATCCCATGCTTCATCATGCAATATTCTCTCTTTCTGGTATAGTTGTTCTCGGTAATCGGCTAGCAATGGGTAGCGTAGTATCATTGTCCTTCTAATCATTTCTTTCTTCCACCAGTAGTTCTCCGGGCTATACTTGTTCGTGGCGGTGCCACCTGGTAGTAGATCTGGCTTTGCTGGGAGGCTTAACGGTTTAAACATTGATAAGCAGGGGGTCGATGAGAGTGTTAATAGGACTAATTGTCTCTCCCGCCCCAATAAGGCTATCATTGACGATGCCGTCTGGCTAGGCCTTGTCAATCCACCATAATGCATGCATATGTCGCGGTTAGAGCCTTTCCACGGCATATAGGGTTCTTTCTCGTGGAATCTAAGTAGATCTGTGAGATGGTTTAGATGTATCCTCGGGATGTGCTGGGCGAGATATTCGGTCGTCGTCTTCCTACGTTCCCTTCCATGGGCGATCCACGTGTATAATCTGTCTGAATAACACCTGGCGAAGCTGAACATCGATCTACTGCACCTATATTCTTTTACGGCGTGCTCGACCAGGTTATCGCTACACATATCCCATTCATCATCTATAGTCAAAGCGTTCGAAACAGTGTAGAACCCGATGAGCTTTTTCGCCGCCCAGTGTTTTCCGGCAGTCTCTAGAAGCCAGGCCTGATCGGGATCAACTATGAGATAGCTATTATGATACCTGAACTTCTTTCCATAAGCATAGTTTCCTCCCTGCCCTGGATCCTCTATGAGCTGGATTATGAAGTCAAGGGCTTCCTTAGCGTCACGGCAGCGTTCGAGAGCTAGGCGGAGAATATCCATTCCGAGTATTCCTTCCTCGCTATATGGCTCCTTGGTGAAGACGGCTACATTGCCTATCGCTAACCCGTACTCGTTGACCCCCATCTCAGCTCCATAAGTCCACCAGGGTCTAGAGATCAGTACAGCATATGTTGTTCTTGCCTGGGGATATTCGCCATATGTTAGCTTGACCATTGATTCTTCATGCTTCATCCGGGGGATATACTCGATGATCTGTGCTTCGTTAGGCTCTCTATCACTGTTCTTAGCGAATACGTTCATGCCCAGCAACGTGTTCTCTTTATCAACGAATACCATGTCGCACAAAGATATGCACCGCTTTCCCTCAAGAAATAAGTATTTGTTCTACTCATCTGTAAAGATTTCCATAGGCCAAAACACGTTATTTCTTCATAAAGTACTTGACCCTATTAAGATCATTATACGTGTCTAGGTCAAGGATTATCCCGGGAAACATTAGTTCCAATACCAGGGTCTCCCTCGAGTATTTCCTTGTAAGTTCTTTAAGCCCTCTCCTCTCCTCGGAGATACCCATGATCTCAGGTACTATTTCAGCCGAGAACAGTACAGGGTGGCCCCTACGCCCCATATGTGAGGTGACGATTATCTTGTAGAGACCACGTGTTTCACGCTGCTTTTCCACGAGGAACCTATAGACTAGGGGATGTATCCATGCCGTATCGCCGGGCGTGATGAACACACCATTGTACTCTTTGAACTCTTTTATCACATAGCCTACCCCCGTCTTGACACTGCTCGACATCCCTTTATGGTACTCGCTATTGTATACTTCAAGGTATCGGAGACCCCTCAACGCCTCTCTAACTTCGTCTCTCATATACCCTGTTACAACTATGACGGGGCCTACACCAGCATCTAAGGCGTTCTCAACAGTCATCCTAACAACGGGTTTACCGGGCTCGTACATGTAGAGAAGCTTGTTTCCCTCGAACCTCCTGCTGAGACCGGCGGCGAGAACCACTACGGGGTAAACATTATACATAAATATCACTCCGAAACAAGGCTAGCCTACAACATCATGTCTAGTTCTTATGTATAGGGATTAAAGAGGGTAGAGGAGGAAATAACTAAAACTCTATTTATGCGCCTATCTTAATTGATCCTCCAAACAATCCTCCCTTTTTAATAATGAAAACGAGTTTTCCACGCCAATACCTCGCTACACGCTTGTATGCTTTCTTGAACACAGATTCTACATCGGCTAGCTTCCATGACTCCTTTGTGGGAGTGAATGTTATCTCTAATCCTCCATCCATCGTTGCCCTGTAGCTTACGCTTTTCACGGTGACGTCTTCTTTGTTCGCCATTATTATTGTTGCACCAGCTATTCTAGCAGCATACATGTCTTCTCTTCTCTCGAGCACTAATTCTTTCCTGTAATCGCCGAAACTAATGCTTAGCTTGGCGCGGGTCGGGTATCCATATGCTTCGACATATTTTGAGAATAGAGCGTACAGCATTACTTCTGGGTCAAGCCACGGCGTTACAGGCTCCATGACAGCGTCTATAGAGCATGTGTTACGTTCTCTCTTAATCGTCACCGAGATAGGTGTGAAGCCAAGGTCTATCAGTATGTTCTTCATCTCCTTCTCGAGATCTACTCCTGATCTAGCCTCTTTCTTCTCCCTAGGCTTCTCCCGGGCTGGAGGCTTCTCTTCTTTCTTCTCAACAGGTTTTGCTGGGGGCTTCTCGTGTTTTTCTTCTTTTTTCTCCTCTTTCTCGGTGGCGGGTCTCGCTGCTTCTCTCTTGGTTTTCTTAAGGCTAGGGATCTTCTTGTCCTTGAAAATATCTAGGAGGATATCCTCAGGTATCTTGTACACATCAACCCATTTAGCGCTACATTTTTCCCTTAGTCCTTCGACAATGCTCCATGCTTTTTCTCCGTAGATCTTCTGGTCTGAAATACTTGTTATGATCGCTATGACTGTTCCTCCGAGAACATATATTGTTGCTTCTCCTTCTCCGGCCTCGGCTTCAAAACCTATTACGACCTTGTAGAATCCCTTGGAGAGAGAGTCTATCCACTCCTTCTGTATCCATTCACACGCGGCGGGCCCACTCCGGCTCAGGACGGGTTCTTGTATAAGGGTTATCCGGGCCTTTATCAAAGCGGAGTCAAATATTTTGCTTGCTTCCTCTATACTAGTCAAGGCTCATTCTCTCCATTATCTATAAGGAGGCGTTCTA
>JAADCY010000201.1 GCA_013154205.1 Thermoproteota archaeon
TCTTTCGAAATCATTATAAGGACGGAGCACCAAACAGGCGAATCAATGGCGACAAATAATAGTCCGGTCGCCGTGGAGGCATAATTATGATTGGTGGTGGATGGGTCCTAGTCCTTGTAACGACTTCTAATAAAGAAGAAGCTGAACACATAGCTGAAAACATAGTCCGGGAAAAACTAGCGGCATGCACCAATATAGTCGAGAGCGTTGAGAGCATATATTGGTGGAAAGGACGGGTCGAGAAAAGCGGTGAAGCACTTCTAATTATTAAGACGAAAGTCACGCAGCTAGGAAAGCTCATTAGGAGGATAAAGACTCTGCACAGCTACGAGGTACCGGAGATCATAGCCTTACCAATAATAGGGGGTTATCCAGACTACCTTAAATGGCTGGACAGCAGCGTACAGGCAGGAAGTAATGATCAGAGTACTGGTTCTCCCGGATAGGAAAGAGTTTGTTTTTAGAGAATCAAGGCTTAAGCTCAAAGAGATCCTTGAAAGACTAGGAATTGATGATCCCGATTCTGTAGCCGTAGTTATTAATGGCCATTTAGTCGATGATCCAGAATACGTGGTTGAATCCGGCGAGGTAAAGATAATAGTTCAGGGTATAGGTGGTTAGGCCTCCGAAGCACTCTTTCCACCGATCAGTCCTCGGAGCTTATCGATCAGTATTGAAGCCGCTTCACGCGCTATGATCCCAATAATGTCTTTTAGCCTACCAGCCTTTAGCTCCCTCAGGATAAACGCTGTCCTTACAAAGAATTTTCTATAAGCGTATTTCAGCATCTTAGCCAGTTGTTCCCTCGTAAACCTAAATCCTCTCATAACGGGTCTAAGGGTCGTGTAGTGCTCCCAGTTCCAATCCTCTATAAGCCCGTACCGCATCGCATAGTCGAATAATGGTGTGCCCGGATAAGGTGTCAGTACCGTGAACTGCGCATAGTCAGGATCAATCTCGATCGCGAAATCAACCGTTCTCTTCATATCATCAATGGTCTCCCAGGGAAAACCAAGGATGAAGGAGGCTGTCGCGAATCCTCCTAGTTCTCTCTTCCACTGGAACACTCTCCTAACCTGGTCAAGGCTTATCATCTTACCCATCTTATCAAGTATCCTCTGAGTCCCGGACTCAACGCCGAAATAAAGCGCTATACAGCCGTTCTCGTATAGGAACCGCATAAACTCCTTATCCATATGATTGATCCTTGCGCCACACGCAAACCCGATATCCAATCCTCTCTTCTTCATCTCCTCGACAAAGCCATAGACGAACTTCCTACTAGCCGTTAGCTCGTCATCCGTGAACACCACGTGCTCAACATTGTACTTGTCGACTAAGAACTCTATCTCGTCGACAACATTCTCCGGGGAGCGGAAACGTATTCTACGCCCCCAGTAATAGCTCGTAGTACAGTATATGCATCCATAAGGACAGCCCCTGCTCGCCATGACATGCGCCACCCTTATCTTCTTACCAAACAGGGTATACCTGTCCATCGGCAATAAGTGGCGGGCAGGCCACGGGATCTTATCGAGATCATCTATGAGCGGCCTCTCCCTCGTCACAACAATCCTACCCACACTGTCGCGGAAAGCGATCCCGGCGATCCCCTTGAGTCTCTCCGGGTCATAGCCGTACTTCTCAATACTCCTTACAACTTCGCTCATCGTTATCTCACCCTCCCCCCTTACAACAATATCGAAACCATTATCGAGAGCTTCACTCAACATAAAGGTCGGATGCTGTCCTCCAGCCACCAGTATAGCATCACTCAATTCCTCCCTTACCTTCTTAGCCGCAACATATGCTTTGGGAGCAGTAGGTGTTAGGATCGAGAAACCAATTATGTCTGGAGACCAAGACTTCACTTCTTGGATCCACGTATTAAGACTCATTCGCAGTGTAGGTGTATCTATTATTTTCACCTTATGCCCTTCTCTTTCAAGAACAGCAGCTATATACGCTAATCCTAGCGGCGGGGCAGTGAGCCCTGTGACTTTGTAAACCTCTAGGTCATGGACACCTGGCGGGAGAGTTAGTAGTACTCTCATCACTGGTCCCAAGGATATGTATGTTGACATATCCTATTACGCCGTTTGGTCGGCTCATTACTCATATGATTATTTAATTATAATAGCTTCTTTCCTTCGACTTATTTTCAATCACAACAAATATAATTCGTAGTCAAAAACTCAATTATTGATGTTGAAATGAGAGTCACAGTAGTATTTCTAGCACGAGCAGGACAGGTTACGGGAAAACACCTAGCCAAGATAGAGCTACCTGAGGGTGCCACCATAAATGACCTACTAGAAGAGATAGGTAGAACAATAAGTAAGAGATTCTATCGAGGAGTCAAAGAAGGGAGATTAGTATTCACAATATTCGTTAACGGAAAACCAGTAGACGAGCCCAATTATAGGCTCAAAAACGGTGATAGAGTAGTTTTCACCACACCGGAAATGGGCGGCTAGACCGGGAAACCTACTCCTCACAAACCCTACAATCAGCGTCCCTTATCTCAACATAATCGAATAAGCCTGTCTTACCATCGTAGACCAGTATCTTATTGAGTAATGGTTTACCCACACCAGATATGATCTTGAGGGCCTCGTTAGCTTCAAGAAGACCTAGTATCCCGGGTGTCGTGGAGAAAACCGGTATAACGTCACCATTACCTCTTCTGGGTGGGCGTGGGAAAACACATCTAAGACACGGCGTCTTACCAGGCCACGCGATATATAGTTGCCCGTAGAACCCATGTATACCTGCGTGAACATAGGGCTTGCCTAGTTCATAACAGATCTTATCTACGATTATCCTTGTCTCCCAGTTATCTAGGCCATCAACGACTACGTCAACACCGCTGATCACATCCCTCAATAGCTCCGGGGTCGCATCTGCATATATAGGATGTATGCTTATCCTCGGGTTTAACTCGCTGAGCCTGCGTGCCGCACAATACACTTTAGGCTTCCCAATATCATCCACAGTATAGAGGATCTGCCTCTGCAGATTACTGAGCTCAACCCTACCATTATCGATGAGCACAAGCCTCCCTACACCTGCTGCTGCAAGGTAAAGCGATGCTATCGATCCAAGCCCGCCGACGCCGACCACGAGAACAGATGAACGCCTAATCTTCTCCTGGGCTTCACGGCCAATGACGAGGAGCTGTCTATGGTATCTCTCGAGCTCATCAGGATACATTGTTACACCATGTCAAGAATAATGGTTCTAGACGGTTTTATATAGAAGGGTATCTTCCCCCTATGGTAATCCCTTATAATAGTCCTCGCAGCCTCCTCTATCAAGGGTTCCTTTGTCTTCTTGTAGAACCAGCCCCTATGCCTGGCCAGCTCTTCCAGGATCCTCACCGGGTCCTTCGACCTTATCTTGTATGCCTGGATAAACGCTGTAGGTACGTGCTCTAATATTCTCTTGATAAGCTTAATAGCCGGAAGGACAGGATCATCTAGTTGCTCAGGGCTCTGACCCCTTATTATTCGCTCGAGCTCGCCGCCCTCAACAGGTATAACTCCCGGCGTATCGATCATCAATATGTTTTTCTCGACACGGTAGAGCTGGACATGATGCGTGTAGCCAGGGCTTCCAGGTATCGGGCTTGTTGACGCAGAATGTCTTCCCTTTAAAGCATTTATTATTGACGACTTACCCGTCTTGGGATAGCCCACTACAGCCGCTATTACTGGTAGTGCTGGGGCGGCATCCTTAATCGCTCTTCGAAGATACTTTGTCCCCCAATGCCGCGTAGCCGCTACATAGACAGCTCTATAGCCTCTATCACGGAGTATATGTACCCATTCCTCAACAATAGTTCTAGGAACTAGATCACTCTTGTTGAGCACTATCAAGAGCTCACGGCCCATCTCCTCGACGATCCTCTCAAGCCTACGGCTACGAGTACCTATAGGGTCACGTGCATCTACAACCTCGAGGACAACATCGGCTCTCGACACAACTCTTCTAATATCACTCCATCCGGCCAGCGAGAATCCGTAGGGCATTGTTATCAACCACTTAGTACTCGTACCTCATTAGTTCCTCGGGGCTCATCCGGGATAACCAGTCTATTTTAGGGCCTGGTTTAGCCTTACCCTTTAATATATCTTCCAATATAGTCTCAACTACAGTGTCTGGATCAGTATGAGTTGTGTCTATCTCATATATATTCTCGGGCCCTACAATGCTTAACGCGTTTGCCGTAGGAACTCCGAGTATCTCCGCCATTATATTCTCCTTGACCTTGTGCTCGGGCCAATTCCTAGGCTTAAGCCTCTCCTCAAGCACTCTGGGCTCTGTCCTCAGAACTATTACTAGATCAGGCTCTACGAAGTCAAGGATCTCCGGGTAATGGATATCTATAACTATGCATTCTGAGCCTTCAATAAGGTTCCTTATAGACTCTTTTACCTTCTCCTCATCTATAACATAACTACGGCGCCTCTCATCGTAGGATACGTATAGCTTGTTATCAATAACGTGCCTACTTACATCCAAGTGTTTACATCCAAGCTTCTCGGCCAACAATCTACTGATCGTCGTCTTCCCGGTGCCGGGTGTCCCCGTCACAACTATTATCTTCGGCCTCGCCATAGTTATAGACCCTCATCCCGTGAACATAGATGGTATTAGTGGTTAAATCATTATTTGGTGTAAAGCCTTGCGGGAAATACTATATCACAAGAAGACCTTGGTTGTCGGTATTGGCGGAGGAGGAGATGTTGTATCAGCAGCACTTTTCGCCAAGATCTTAAGGGATACCGGGGTAGAGTCCTTTGTCGCCAGTATTGTCTGGGAGAGATTCGTACATGATCCTGTGCCTGGACCTATTCCTCTTGAAGCAATACATCCTAGGAGAAGTATCGGTGAATACTCCGCCGCGATCAATGGGGAGTCATATGCTGTTAGGAATAATAGGAGGATAGTGTTTGAAGCTGCGAGAGTAGCCGAAGTAATAGGGGAGGAGATCTACATAGTAGATCTTATGGGCGGTGTTAAAGGCTATGTCAAGGCACTCAAAGAACTACTAAGCTATACCGGAGCAGACTATGTGATCGGGGTTGATGTGGGAGGAGACGTTCTAGCGAGAGGAGACGAAGAAGAGCTTTGGAGCCCCCTCGCCGACGCTATGGGGCTTGCCGCCCTAAACGAGATAAGGGACAGCGCACTCATGGTGTACTCTCCTGGAGCGGACGGCGAGCTCCCACAGGATCTTGTGTTGAATAGGATAAGCATTATCATGGGGATGAACGGTTGTCTAGGCAGTATAGGAGTTGGAAGAGAATACATTGAATTCTACGAGAAATTATTGGAGAAAACATTGAGCGAAGCAAGTAGAATAGGATTACTAGCACTAAAGGGCTTCA